>NZ_JBEXRA010000018.1:0-155994 GCF_040612855.1 Streptomyces sp. NPDC006332 | reverse complement strand
GGCGCGTGCAGCTGCAAGGCGGAGGAGGGCGTCGATGCGGAGCATCGGCAACCGACGACAACGCGGCAGATGTGCGTGCCAGACCCCGCGTCTGCAGCGTGATCCAAACGACAGGCCCTAGGTCAGGGGGCGATGTTCCACTGCTGGCAGGTGTTGTCGAGTTGCTGCCACTGGCGGACCGCGGTGCCGTTGGCTGTTCCGCAGTTGGCGACGTCCAGTGCCATGCCGGTGTTCACGTTGGTGAGGGTGTAGTGGCTGCCGACCTTGGTGACGTCCCACTGCTGGCAGGTGTTGCCGAGCGAGGCCCACAGCTGGACGGCCGTGCCGTTGGACTGCCCGCAGTTCTTGTCGTCCAGGACCGTGCCGCTGTTGACGTTGGTGACGGTGTAGTGGCCGTTGCCGGCGGCGGCGAACTTCCACTGCTGGCAGGTGTTGCCGAGGGAGGACCACAGGTCGATCGACGTCCCGTTGGCGGTACCGCAGTTCACCGCGTCCAGGACCTTGCCGGAGTTGGTGTTGGTCAGCCGGTAGGCGGTGCCGGCGACGGGGAAGGTGGCGGTCGGGGTGGTGTAGCCGACGGAGGTGATGTTGGCCTGCACCGCATTGTCGGTGGCGTCGCTCGGGTAGCCGGAGGTCATGACGCCTTCGAAGAAGGAACCGTCCGAGCCGTTGCTGTTGTCACCGCCGGTGCCGAGGACGATGGCGCCCTCCAGGTGCATCGGGGTGTATCCGCCGAGGTTGGGAAGGGCCCCGTTGTAGAAGGTACTCAAAGAGCCCGACTGGGAGTTGCCGCCCTTGATCGCGTAGGTCGTCGTGCCGTTGTTCTTCTCCATGGCGGTGACGTACTCGCTGGAGATCCCGGTGTTGCCCGAGTAGGCGCCGTTCGCTCCGAAGAACAGCCCGTTCTCCAGGTCCGCCTCGACCCAGGGGCCGGATCCGGTGCCGGAACACGAGAACCAGCACTCCGTACCGAAGTTGATGGCGTCCATGTGGCCGTTGCCGGTGTCGTTGCCGGACGTCTCGGCGTTGCCGTAGTCGAAGCAGCAGCGGTTGTTGACGTGGTGGCCGCTGGTCACCATGTAGGCGCCCTCCGGGGAGCTGCCGGTGGCGATGCCCGTGGTGTTGTTGTCCCGGTAGCCGACGCCGGCGGAGACGAAGACGCCGTACGCCGCGTGGCCGCCGACCGTGACCGGCAGGGCGTTGGCGATCGCGCCGACATCCTGTCCGCCGTTGCCGCCCGGCCCCTCGATGGTCAGGTCGTTGTGGTTCGAGCTCTGGTCGTAGATCTTGGTGATGACGCAGGTCGTACCCGAGCAGAAGGAGTCCTGCGCCGCCGCGTTGGCGTAGCCCCCGGTGCTGAGGAGGCCGATGTTGGTGGTGGCCGAGTCCGAGGCGCGCTTGACCTGGTACAGAGGGCCGTTGTAAGAGGCGTAGAGCGCCCGCGTGGTGCTGTGTGCCGCGGCGCAGGGCGTGCCCGCGGAGGCGTAGACGTCGCACGGCAGGGACGAGGCGGCCTGGGCCGTGCCCGCGGTGCCGATGACTCCGGCCAGGAGGCCGGCGAGCAGTGCGAGGACCGCGCCCACCACCCTCAGCCGGAGCGCTCTCAGGTGTCTGGCTATCACTGTGAACCTCTTCCGTCGTGCGTTCTTCTCTGGCCCGGCGTCGGACGCGCGGGGCAGGGGGACGTCCGCCCGCTCAGCGGACGGAATGTGAGCGCTAACAATCGAGGCGCTCGGATGTCACCACTCATCCGAGCTCTAGGGGGACGGGGGGTTGCGGCCGCTTGGTCGGCGGCTCTGTCGGAGCTGACCAGGGGCGATGCCTGTGCCGTTCTCGTGCAGTCGGTGGTGATCGACCGGGCCGCGACCCCGCCTTTTTACGCTGGCGTGAACAGCGGGTCAACACTGTTGAAAGGTCAAGAATGCGGAAACAAAGGCATGCGTTTCCTTGACCCTGGTTCCCGGTCACGCCGGAACGGTGCTGCACCGTCGGCGGAGTACCAGGTCAGAGGGTTCCTCTGGGCTGACAAAGCTGTCGGAAAATGTCCGATGCGAGTGGTTGGGGAGGCTTGACCCCTCCGGAATGTGTGCGCTAACAATTCTCCACGACTCGCCGAATCCGCTCGGCGAGGGAAACTGGCCGGAAACCTGATGGCACGTGGGGAGGTGGCGTATGGACGGGGATCGCGCCCCCGTGATGGCGGACGTGGCCCGGGTCGCAGGCGTCTCTCACCAGACCGTCTCACGCGTCCTCAACGACCACCCGAACGTGCGCCCCGCCACCCGGGACCGGGTGCTCGCCGCCGTCCGTGAACTCGGCTACCGCCCCAATGCCGCCGCCCGCACCCTGGCGACCCGCCGCACCCGAACCCTGGGTGTGATCAGCTTCAACACCACGCTCTACGGCCCGGCTTGCATGCTCTACGGCATCGAGCAGGCGGCCCGGCAGCACGACTACTTCGTCACCGTGGCCGCGATCGGCACGCTCGACCGGCGTTCGGTACTGGACGCCGTCGACCGGCTTCGGGCTCAGGGTGTCGAGGGAATCATCGTGATCGCGCCGCAGACCGCCGCGGTCAGTGCCCTGGCGAACGTGCCGCCGGACGTGGCTCTGGTCGCGGTCGGCTGCGGCGCCCACACCGCGCTGGCCTCGGTCGCCGTGGACAACGAGAGGGGAGCCGAGCTCGCCACCTCCTACCTGCTGGACCTCGGCCATCGCACGGTGCACCACCTGGTCGGGCCGCGTTCCTGGCTCGACGCGCAGGAGCGCGAGGCCGGATGGCGCGGCGCCCTGGAGAAGCGGGGCGCTCCGGTGACCGAACCTCTGGTCGGCGGCGACTGGACGGCCCGTACCGGATACGAGCTCGGGCGGCGGGCAGCCGCCGACCCCGAGGTCACCGCGGTGTTCTGCGCCAACGACCACATGGCCCTCGGACTGCTGCGGGCCCTGCAACAGGCAGGGCGCCGGGTACCGGAGGACATCAGTGTCGTGGGTTTCGACGACATGCCGGAAACCGAGTACTTCGGGCCGTCACTGACCAGCGTCCGTCAGGACTTCGACGAACTCGGCCGGCGTGCCCTGCACGCGCTGATCGAGATGGTCGGCGACCCCGACGTGGGGATACCCCCCTCCGAGGAGACACCCCACATCGTCATCCCACCCAGTCTTGTGGTGCGTACCTCGGCGACCCGCCCCCGGCACTGACCAGCGCCGGCGCCTCGATCGCACCACCACCCTGCCCGGAGAAACGGAAGTCTGACATGGACCGCTTCGCGTTAGCGTGAGCGCACCGGCCACCCGGCGGGGGGAACCACCCCCGACCGCCGGGAGCCGCTCCCTTGCGTTCCTTATGCCGAACGCCCGCAGTTTCCATACCACTTGGGTTCGGGACACCGGCGGAGTGATCCGCCTCCGACTCGATGACGCGCCTCGCCGGCCTGACGCGCTGTCAGGCAGTCGCAGAACGACACCACCACCACCTTGCCGCGGTCATCACTGTCGGCTCCCAACCGGCGACAGCCTCCCGCCTCACTCGCCAGTCGCCAATCGCCAGTCGCCAGTCGTCCGCGTGATCTGCCGACGCCCGGCCGACCGCTCGACCGCCCGTCCACCCTCCGCCCGTCCGCCCGTCAACGCTCCCGAGCGGATCGCCATCTGCCCGTCCCCGCCCCTCCGAGGCCCCGACATGGCCCTCGGCCGGGCCGGCGGACGGGACCACGATCCGTGCAACCCGTCCTGCCCACATCCGCGAACGGTCGTGGGTCCCCCCGCACCCCAGACGCCAGGAAAGGCGCTGATCAACGATGATGCGTACCAGAAGGTCCCGCACGGTGGCCGCCGCGACCGCGGTGCTCCTCTCGCTCGCCGCGGCCGGCTGCTCCAAGAGTGGCGGCGGCTCCTCCACCTCGGCCGGCTCCGACCCGAGCGCCGCCCCGGCCCCCGTCGCGCTGGCCGGTTCGGTCACCTTCAACCAGACGAACCTCGCCAAGCTCGACGCGGCACTGAAGTCCGCCCTGGCCGGCAAGGACCTGTCCAAGGTCGACATCGCGATGGTCGTGAACGTCGCCGCCGACTACTGGAAGGCCGGTCAGGTCGGGTTCCTCAAGGGCTGCTCCGACCTCGGCATCGCGAAGAGCAAGTGCACCTACTTCGCCCCGCCCAACGGCAAGTTGACCGAGCAGAACTCGGAGCTGGAGACCTTGCGCTCGCAGGGCGTCACCGGCTACTCGATCTCGGCGATCGACCCCACCTCGGCCGCGGGGACCATCCACACCGACGTCCAGAAGGGCATCGGCGTCCTGGCGATCGACTCGCCACTGCCGGGCACCGACGCCGCCTCGCTCTACCTGGGCACCCCGAACTACACCGCCGGCTTCCAGGCGGGCACCGCGATGAAGCAGGTACTCGGCGGCAAGGGCAAGGTGGCCATCCTGGTCGGTTCCCTCACCGCGTCGAACGCCACCCAGCGCATCGCCGGCTTCGAGGCCGCGCTCAAGGGCACCAAGATCACGGTCGCCCAGAAGGTCAACGACAACCTCCAGGCCAGCACCGCGACCTCCGACGCCGAGACCATTCTCGCCAACAACCCCGACGTCACCGGCCTGTACGGCGTCTACTCCTACGACGGGCCCGCCCTGGCGCAGGCGGTGACCTCGGCCGGCAAGACCGCTTCGGTGCACATCGTGTCCGACGACTCCGACGCCCAGACCCTGAAGTTCATCGAGTCCGGGGTCATCTCCGGCACGGTGGTGCAGATGCCGTACCAGCAGGGCTACACGGGGGCCTACCTCCTGGCGGCGGAGAAGGTGCTGGGGAAGGCCAAGACGATGGCGATCGTCAAGCACTACCTGGAGAAGGACGGCTCGACCCTGAGCTCGGGCGTGGGCCTGGTCACCAAGTCCGACCTGAGTGCGTACCAGTCCCTCGAGACGAAGCTCGGGATCAGCTGAGCATGACGTCCACGAAGAACGCCCCGGGTCCCGCGGTGACCGCACGGCTGCGGGGCGTGCACAAGTCCTACGGTCCGGTGCGCGTCCTCGACCTGCCCGAACTCGACCTCTACGGCGGCCAGGTCGTCGGCGTGGTCGGCGAGAACGGCGCGGGCAAGTCCACCCTGATGGGCACCCTGGCCGGCTCCGTCCACCGGGACGGCGGGGAGATCCTGATCGGCGGCGAGTCGCTCGTCGCCGGGTCCACCGAGGCGGCCGGACAGCTCGGCGTCGCCATGGTCTCCCAGGAGTTCCCTCTGGTCGGGCAGCTCTCGGTGGCGGAGAACCTGCTGCTGGGCCGCCGCCCCCGGAAGTCGAGGCGACGGTTCCTGGTGGACCGTTCCGCCCAGCGGGCCGAGGCGGAGGCGATGCTGGCGGAGATCGGCCTGTCCGCCGAGACGATCCCGGTCAGCCGCGAGGTGCGCACCCTTCCGGTGCCGACCCGGCAGATGATCGAGATCGCCAAGGCCTGGGGCCGCGAACCCAGACTGCTGATCCTGGACGAGCCGACCTCCTCGCTGGGCCCGGTCGAGGCCGAGATGGTGCTGGGACTGGCCCGGCAGCTGGCCGAACGCGGCGGCACCGTGCTGTTCATCGGGCACCGACTCGATGAGGTGCGTGACATCAGCGACCGCGTCCTGGTGCTGCGCAACGGTCGCCTGGTCGCCGACCTCGAACCGGAGGAGGCCACCGAGGAACGACTGATCCGGGAGATGGTCGGCGGCGAGGTTGCGCAGGGCGAGCCGAAGGCGCCGCCGGCCACGAGCCCCGTCCTGCTGCAGGTCGAGGGCCTGACCGCGGACGGTCTCGGCCCGGTCGACCTGGAGGTGCGCGAGGGCGAGATCCTGGGCGTGGCCGGGCTGATGGGCTCGGGTCGCAGCCGCCTGGTCCATTCGATCGCCGGCGCGCAGCCCTCGACGGGTGGCCGGATGCGGCTGGGCGGCGAGCCCTACCAGCCGCGCGGCGCCGGTGACGGCGTAGCGGCCGGGATCGCTCTGATCCCCGAGGACCGCAAGGAGCAGTCGCTGGTGCTGTTCGCCTCGATCCGGTCCAACGTCGTCGTCTCCGTGCTCAAGCGGATCAGCACCCGGGGCCTGCTCGGCCCGGGCCGTGAACGCTCCGAGGCACGGAAGATCACCGAGAACGTCGACGTGCGGATGCGGTCGGTGGAACAGCCGATCGGCTCGTTGTCCGGCGGAAACCAGCAACGCGCCATCTTCGGCAGGGCGTTCGCGGCCGAACCGCGCCTGCTGCTGCTCGACGAACCGACCCGTGGCGTGGACGTGGGCGCGAAGGCGGAGATCTACAAGCTGATCGACCGGGCGGCGGAGCAGGGCATGGCGCTGGTGGTCGCCTCCTCCGAACTGGAGGAGCTGCTGTGGATCTGCCATCGCATCGCGGTGATGAACCACGGGCGGGTCGTCACGGTCATCGACCGGGCCGACGCCACCAAGGAGCGGATCATGACGGCTGCCGCCGGAACGTCCGCCGTCGGAACGTCCGCCGTCGATCAGGACAAGTCCGAGCGGGACGACTCCGATCAGGGAACACCTCCCCGCACAACGCCCGACCAGGAACAACTGACGAACGGAGCCACAGCATGAGCGCGCAGAGCACGCTCGCCCCCGCCGAGGTCACGCCCGATTCCCGTTCGGCCGTGTCGGGCCTCGCCCGCAAGCTCGCCGCCTCCCCGGAAGCCGGCGTGATCATCGCGTGTGTGCTGGTGTTCGTCGGGATCGCGGCCAACGCGGACACGTACACCGCGGTGGGCAACCTCCAGGTGATGGGCCGTGACCTGTCGCAGGTCGGCATCCTGGCGATCGGCGAGTCGCTGGTCATCCTGACCGGTGGGATCGACCTGTCGGTGGGTGCGCTGGCCGGTCTGGCCGGCATCCTGGCCGCCTGGATGAACGTGAACGAGGGCCTCCCCGCGCCCCTCGCGATCCTGGGGACGCTGGTGATCTGCGGCGGGGTCGGTCTCTGGCACGGCATCATGGTCACCCGCCTGAACGTGCCGCCCTTCGTGATCACCCTGGTCACCTACACCGTCGCCCAAGGCACCGCGCTGGCGATCACCAGCGGCTCCCCCATCAACAACCTCGACCCGCTGTTCAGCAACCTCAGCCAGTACTACATCGGCGAAGTGCCGGTCCCCGCCCTGTTCTTCGTCGCCGCGGCCGCCGTTGCCTGGTTCGTGCTGGAACGGACCTACGTCGGCCGCCAGATCTACGCGGTCGGCGGCAACAGGGAGGCCGCCCGGCTCGCCGGTATACCGACCGCCCGCCGCATCACCTCCACCTACGTCGCCAGCGCCGTCCTCGCCGGTCTGGTCGGCGTCCTGGTGATCGGCCGGATGAACGTGGCCGACCCCTCGGTCGGCGCGGGCTGGGAACTGACCGCGATCGCCGCGGCGGTGGTCGGCGGGATGTCGCTCTCCGGCGGCGAGGGCCGGATCGCCGGCATCGCGGCCGGCGCGATCCTGCTGGAGTTCATCACCAACGGCCTGCTCGCCCTCAAGGTCAGCCCGTACGACCAGCAAGTGGTGCAGGGCGCGGTCCTGGGCGTCGCCATCCTGCTCGACCGGGCACGGGCCCGCTACTTCGGCAGGAGCCGCAGCTAGATCTGCGACCGGAACGGTGCCGTCGCGGCGCCTTCAGAAAATCGAACTGTGATCGACATATCGAAAACCTCATCGTGGAGGAGGCTGATGGTGAACACCGGAGACGAGAGGGCGGGGAATCCGGAACCCTGCGTCGTGGGAGTCGACTTCGGGACGCTGTCCGGACGGGCGCTGGTGGTCCGGGTGCGGGACGGCGCCGAGTTGGGGACCGCCGTGCACGAGTACCGGCACGCGGTCCTGGACCGGGAGTTGCCGGACGGTACCCAACTGTCCCCGGACTGGGCGCTTCAGGTGCCGTCGGACTACGTCGATGTGTTGCGGCACGCGGTGCCGGCGGCGCTCGCCGCCGCCGGCGTGCCGCCCGAGCAGGTCATCGGCATCGGCACCGACTTCACCGCCTGCACGGTGCTGCCGGTGCTCGCCGACGGCACACCGCTGTGTGAACTGCCCGGCCTGACCGGCCGCCCGCACGCCTACGTCAAACTATGGCGCCACCACGCGGCCCAGGCGCAGGCCGACCGGATCACCACGCTCGCAGCGGAGCGCAAGGAGCCGTGGCTGGAGCGGTACGGCGGGAAGATCTCCTCGGAGTGGGAGTTCGCCAAGGCGCTTCAGGTGCTGGAGGAGGATCCTGAGATCTACCACCGCACCGAGCGGTGGGTGGAGGCCGCGGACTGGATCGTGTGGCGGCTGTGCGGCAGGTACGTCCGCAATGCCTGCACCGCCGGCTACAAGGGCCAGTTCCAGGACGGGGCCTATCCCTCCCGTGCCTACCTGGAGGCGCTCGATCCCGGCTTCGCGGACTTCGTGACGGAGAAACTGCGGCAGCCGATCGGTGAACTGGGCGCGAAGGCCGGACAGTTGACGGCCGAGGCCGCGGCGTGGACCGGTCTGCCGGAAGGCATCGCGGTCTGTGTCGGCAACGTCGACGCGCATGTGACGGCGCCCGCGGCGGGGGCGGTGGAGCCGGGGCAGATGGTGGCCATCATGGGTACCTCGACCTGTCATGTGATGAGCTCCGACCAGCAGGGCGCGGTGCCTGGCATGTGCGGTGTCGTCGACGGCGGCATCCTGCCGGGCCTGTGGGGTTACGAGGCCGGGCAGAGCGGTGTCGGCGACATCTTCGGCTGGTTCGTACGCAACGGTTTCCCCGCGTCGTACGCGGAAGAGGCCTCCGTACTCGGTCGCGATCCGCACGAACACCTCACCGCCCTCGCCGCCGAGCAGGGCGTCGGCGAGCACGGCCTGATCGCCCTGGACTGGCACAGCGGCAACCGTTCCGTCCTGGTCGATCACGACCTGAGCGGACTGCTGGTCGGCCTGACCCTGGCCACCCGCCCCGAGGACGTCTACCGGGCGCTCCTTGAAGCCACGGCCTTCGGTACCCGCACCATCATCGAGGCGTTCGAAACCGCGGGCGTGCCGGTGCGGGAACTGATCGTCGCGGGTGGTCTGACGAAGAACGCGCTGCTGATGCAGATCTACGCGGACGTCACCCGCCGTCCCCTCGGCGTCATCGGCTCCGCCCAGGGCCCGGCTCTCGGCGCGGCCATGCACGCCGCGGTGGCAGCCGGGGCGTACCCCGGCATCGAGGCGGCGGCCCGACGCATGGGCAAGGCCGACCGGGGCGTGTACCGGCCGGACGCGGAACGGGCCGCGGCCTACGACCGCCTGTACGCCGAGTACCGGCTCCTGCACGACTACTTCGGCCGGGGCACCAACGACGTCATGCACCGTCTGCGCCGCCTCCGCGCCGAGGCATCCACCTGAGCGGCCCCCGCTCCTCCTGCCCCCGACCCGCTCCGCTGATCCACTGCTCCAATGCTCCACTCGAAAGGAATCCCCGTCATGGCCACTCCCGCAACGGCGTCCACCAGCCAGGAGATCTGGTTTCTCACCGGTAGTCAGGGTCTGTACGGCGACGACGTGCTGCACCAGGTCGCCCATCAGTCCCGGCAGATCGCCGAGAGACTCGACGCGGCCGAACACGTGCCGCTCCGGGTCGTGTGGAAGCCCGTCCTCACCGACACCGACGCGATCCGCCGACTGTGCCAGGAGGCCACCGTCTCCGACGACTGCGTGGGGGTGATCGTATGGATGCACACCTTCTCACCGGCGAAAATGTGGATCGCGGGGTTGAGTTCGCTGGACCGGCCGGTGCTGCATCTGCACACCCAGTACAACCTGTCACTGCCCTGGTCCAGCATCGACATGGACTTCATGAACCTCAACCAGGCCGCCCACGGCGACCGCGAGTTCGCGCACATCGAGGCACGGCTCGGCGTCGACCGCAAGATCGTCGCCGGTCACGCCACGGACCCACGGGTGGTGGGACGCGTCGCGGACTGGGCCCGTGCCGCCGCCGGCCGTCAGGCCTCGCGCACCCTGCGCCTGGCGCGGTTCGGCGACAACATGCGCGACGTCGCGGTGACCGAGGGCGACAAGGTCGAGGCGCAGCTGCGGTTCGGGTTCTCCGTCAACACCTACGCCGTCAACGACCTGGTGGCGGTGGTGGACGAGGTCGAGGACAAGGCGGCTGCCGAACTCGCCGACGAGTACGTCGAGTCGTACGACGTCGTTCCCGCCCTGCGCCCCGGCGGCATCCGCCACGACGCGCTGCTGTACGCGGCCCGCCAGGAACTCGGCCTGCGCGCGTTCCTCACGGAGGGCGGTTTCACCGCCTTCACCACCAACTTCGAGGACCTCGGCGGCCTGCGCCAGCTGCCCGGCCTGGCCGTCCAGCGTCTGATGGCCGACGGCTACGGCTTCGGCGGCGAGGGCGACTGGAAGACCTCCGCCCTGCTGCGCGTCATGAAGGTCATGGGCCTGGGGCAGCCCGGGGGCACCACCTTCATGGAGGACTACACCTACCACCTCGGCCCCGGCACCCCCCGCATCCTGGGCGCCCACATGCTGGAGGTCTGCCCCTCGGTGGCCGCCGCCCGCCCCCGCTGCGAGATCCACCCCCTCTCCATCGGCGGTCGCGAGGACCCCGTCCGCCTGGTCTTCGACGCCGCCCCCGGCCCCGCCCTGGTCGTCGGCCTGGCGGACCTCGGTGACCGCTTCCGCCTGACCGCCAACGCCGTCGACATGGTCGCCCCCAGCCAGCCACTCCCCCGCCTGCCCGTGGCCCGGGCGGTGTGGGAGCCGCGCCCGTCCCTGGCGGAGTCCGCCGAGAGCTGGCTGCTGTCCGGGGCTCCGCACCACACCGTGCTCAGCTCGGCCGTCGGCAGGGAGACACTCGCGGACTTCGCGGCGATGACCGGCGTCGAACTGCTGATCATCGACGAGAACACCACCACCGAGCAGTTCGCGAAGGAGATCCGCTGGAACGCCGCCTACCACCGACTCGCCCAGGCCCTCTGACGCATGATCACCACGGAAGGAGACGACCGATGACCGTGCGACTCGGCGACGGCCTGCGGCAGGAGGTACTGGACGCGAACCTCGCGATCCCCCAGGTCGGCCTCGCGACCTTGACCTGGGGAAACGTGAGCGGAGTGGACCGTGAGGCTGGGGTCTTCGTCATCAAGCCCTCCGGGGTCCGCTACGAGGACCTCACCCTCGACCACCTGGTGACGGTCCGTCTTTCCGACGGCGCCGTCGTCGACGGAGACCTACGCCCCTCCACCGACACCGAGACCCACCGATGCCTCTACCTGGCGTTCCCGTCCGTGGGCGGCGTCACCCACACCCACTCCACCCACGCGGTGGCCTTCGCCCAGGCCCGCCGCGACGTCCCCGTCCTCGGCACCACCCACGCCGACACCTTCAACGGCCCCATCCCCTGCACCCCCGACCTCACCCCCGAGCAGTGCGCCAAGGACTACGAGTACAACACCGGCCGCGTCATCGTGGAGATGCTCGACGGTGACGATGACCGGGCGACCGAAGTCCCGGCCGCCCTCGTCGCCAACCACGGCCCCTTCACCTGGGGCGGCTCAGCCCGCACGTCCCTGGAACACGCGATCATCTGCGAGGCGGTCGCCGACATCGCCCTCCACACCCTCTCCCTGGCCCCGGCCTCCCCGCCGCCCCGCCACCTTCTCGACCGCCACTACACCCGCAAGCACGGCCCCGACGCCTACTACGGCAACCCGGACGTGCGAGCGGTCCCCCAACTCCCCCACCTCACGCGGCCGGACGCACCATGAGTGCGCGGTGGAGCCCGGGCAACGGCGTCAGGGGTGCGCCCGGTAGATCACGTACCACTTGCTCGCGCAGCGATATTCCTCGCCCTGCTCGGTGAGGCACTCACGGGCGTCGACGTAGTCCATGTCCGAAGCGAAGTTCCAGGTGTAGCTGTTCGTCGCCTGGTTGCCGGTGGCGTTGAGGTTCTCGTACCGGCTGTCCCAGCCGTCGTTGTAGTACGCCATGACTTCGAGTCGAGCGCCGTGGCCGTCGGCCGCGGTGTCCTTGATATTGGCGGTCAGGTAGTAGCGGCCGTCGGAGCCGAGGCTGAGTGAGCCCCAGGCGTGCGCACCGACCACACCGGAACCAGTGCCCTCGAGGTCCCAGGAGACGAGAGCCGCGTGGGCCTGTCCGGGCATCAGGAAGACCGCGACCATCGCCCCCAGTCCGGCGATCGCACTCTGGGCGCGGCGCCGCATGCGTGTGCGTGTGTTCATCTGGCGAACCCTTCAGTCGACACGGATGAGAACCGCGAGGTCTGTGCCCGGCACGTCCCGCGTCTGCCGACGGGACGCCCGAGTACACCGCTCGCGCCGTTCGGGGCGCTGTACCGCCCTGTTCTGGACACGTCGACAACCATGTACGGCCGACCTGGAGCGAACCTTGCGGGAAAACTTGAGGGGCAGGTCACAGTGGTACTTCCCGGCTGTATCGGCGTGAAGGGATGAGCGCGACATGGTCGAGCTTCGGTTGCTGAGCGCTCTGGAAGTACGGGTCGGCGGTGAGCCGGTGTTCCTGGGGCACGCCCGGCAGCAGTGCGTTCTCGCGGTGCTGCTGATCGACGTGGACCGCCCGGTGCCGGCCGACCGGCTGCTCCAGCGCGCATGGGGCGATCATGTGCCCCTCCGAGCCCGGGAGACGCTGTACACCTACATCTCTCGTCTGCGCCGTGAGCTGAGCCCGCACGGCATCCCTCTCAGACGCCGGTCCAGCGGCTATGTGCTCGACATCGACGCGACCATGGTGGACCTGCACCGCTTCCGCGACCTGCTCACGCGGGCCAGGCAGGCCCCCGACGACGGGTCCGCCCTGGACCTGTTCGAGGAAGCGCTCGGGCTGTGGCGGGGCGAACCGCTGGCCGGCCTCGACTCCCCGTGGCTGGACGCCGTACGCGAACAACTGCTTACCGAGCGCTGGGCGGCGGAACTCGACCGGACCGACGTCATGCTGCGCACCGGCCACCACGGCGCGTGCGTAACCGATCTGTCGGCACGAACTGCCACGCACCCCCTGGACGAGCGGGTGGCCGGCCAGTACCTGCTCGCCCTGCACCTCGACGGCCGCCCCGCCGACGCCCTGGCCCACTACCAGCGCGTCCGGGAGCGACTGGCCGAGGAGTTGGGGATCGACCCCGGCAACGCCTTGCGCCAGCTGCACCAACGGATACTCACCTGCGACCCGGCGCTCGACCCGCCCTCCCGGCGCTCCCCGACCAGTGCCACGCCGGTACGCGAGGCGGCACTCCGGTCCGCCTCGTCGGAGGCGGGATCTCACGCGCCGGTTGCGGACCGGCCCAAAGACGCCGACCGAGGCGCTGATCCCGACCGGGCCCGGCCGACACCACAGCAATCGCGCCCCCACCTGCTGCCGCCTGCCCCGTCGCTGTTCGTGGGTCGGCAGGAGGAGTCGGCGGCGGCCCGCAGGCTGCTCGGCCAGAAGAGGCCCGGTCCGTTGACCTTGCTGGTCACCGGCCCGGCAGGGGTCGGCAAAACAGCCTTCGCCGTGCGCACGGGGCAGGCGGTGGCCTCCCGGTTCCCGGACGGTCAGCTCTACACGGACTTACGTGGGTTCGGCGACGACCCGGCCGACCCGTTCACGGTCCTGGGTGCCTTCCTGCGGGCACTCGGCGTGCAGGGCGGTGCGATGCCACCGGACGCGACCGGGCGAATCAACCTGTACCGCACCTTGCTGGCTCAGCGCAGGACACTCGTCGTGCTGGACAACGCGGCCGACGCGCTCATGGTGGACGCCCTGCTGCCCAGCGGAGAACACTGCGCCGCCATCGTCACCAGCCGGACGACGCTGGCGAGCCTCGGTGGTGCGCGGCTTCCCCTGGGAGTCCTGGACCCCACAACGGGGCTGGCCCTGCTGCGGGAAATGGTGGGCACGGAACGGACCGCCGCGGAGATCGACTCGGCCCGGTCCATCGTGGAGACCTGCGGTGGTCTCCCCCTCGCTGTATGGGTCACCGGGGCGCGCCTGGCCGCTCGC
The DNA here is from genome assembly GCF_040612855.1 of Streptomyces sp. NPDC006332. Lineage (NCBI taxonomy): Bacteria > Bacillati > Actinomycetota > Actinomycetes > Kitasatosporales > Streptomycetaceae > Streptomyces > Streptomyces sp. NPDC006332. The sequence goes on along the minus strand of NZ_JBEXRA010000018.1, from coordinate 141,984 downwards.
CCGCACTGGCCGCTGGCCAAGGTCGCCCGTGCGCTGGCCGACGAGCAGCGCAAGCTCGACGAGCTCGCCGTCGGTCACATCGCGGTGCGGACCAGCCTGGAGCTGACCTGCCGGGGCATGGCCCCGTTGGTCCGGCACGCCCTGCGGATGCTCGCGCTGCTTCCCGGACCCGACTTCGCCGTCTGGGCACTGGCCGCCCTGCTGGACACGGATATGGGCCTCGCGGAGTCGGTGCTCGACGAACTGGTGGAGGTGCATGTGGTGGAGGCCGCATCGACCGGCACCGCCGCGACGCGCTACCAACTGCACGACCTGGTACGGCTGATGGGCCGGGAGCAGGCGGAACGAGAAGTCCCTGAGCCGGAGCGCAGGGCCGCGCTGACGCGACTGCTCGGCGCGAGCCTGCACCTCGCCGACCGGGCCGCGGACATCCTCAGCGTCGACTTCCAGGGCACCTCGCAGACCCACCTGGCGACCTGGCGGCCCACCCCGAAGGACACCGGCCAGATCCTCGCGGACCCGTTGGCGTGGTTCACCGACGAACGTCGGCTCCTCATCGCCGTGGTGGACCAGGCGCTCGACAGGGCCGAGGTCGCGCAGGCCGCCGGGCTCGCCACCACACTGACGACGCTCTTCCAGATCGGCAGCCACTTCGATGACTGGGAACGAACCCAGCACCGGGCACTCAAGGCGGCCCTGGGCAACGGCGACAAACGCAGCGCCACCCAGCTCCACCGCTGCCTGGGAGAACTCACCACCATCCTCGACCGGTATCCGGAAGCTCTGCACCACTTCGAGCAGGCGCTGCTGCTCGCCGACGGTGAAGGTCCGGCCTACCGGGCGGGCGCCACCGCCGGGCTGGCCTACGTACACCGTCTACTGGGCCGATACGCCTCGGCCGTACGTCATTTCGAAGAGGCGGCCGAGTTGGCCCGGACGGCGGAGAACGTCAACTGCCTCGTCTACGCCACCAACGGCATCGGTGTCATCCATCTCGAGCAGGGTCGTGTGGAAGCGGCCGTGGAGCGGTTCACGCAGTGCCTGCGGGTGAGCCGGGAAGCCGGCTACCGGCCCGGAGAGGCCCAAGCCCTGAGGTGCCTGGGACAGAGCCACCGAGCTCTGGGCGCCTACCCGGCCGCCGCCGACTGTTTCCGGCAGGCCGCCGCCATCAGCCGGAGTCTGGGCGACCGCCTCACCACCGCACACGCCACATGCTGGCTGGGGGATGTTCTGGTGCGGCAGGGCGCTCATGCGGAGGGACGCCGCCTGCTGGCCGGCACCCTGTGGACGTACCGGGAGTTCGGCAATCTGTGGGGCGAGGCGGCGACGCTCTACGCACTCGCGGAGGCGCAACTCGCCGCGGGCCGGCCGGTGCCCGCCCGGCGACGCGCCGAGGCCGCCGTCAGGCTGTGGCGCCAGATCGGGTCCCGGACCTGGCTGGCTGAGGGCCTCGACACCCTGGCCAAGGCCCACACCATGGCCGGTGATCCGGTAGCGGCGGCCCGTGTCCGGGACGAGGCCTCAGCAGCGCGGAAGGCCCCGGACGATCCTTGCGCTTCACCTCGACCGGGTCGTCCTGGCTGAACCTCATCGCGCGATGGTTCTGATCGTCCGGCGTCTCAGTGGGAACGCCTGCGGCGGTGGCGGATCAGGACAACGCCACCCAGCAGACCGGCGCAGCCCGCCCCCGTGACGATGAGCGTCGTCCGGACCCCGCCCGCGGTCAGGGTGTCGCCGGACGGTTTCGTCCCCGTCGGTGTGGCCGGCGTACCGAAGGCGAAGGTGACGCTGTCGTTGGAGGCGACCGGGTCGTGGAGGGGGATGCCGGCCGGCCCGGGACGGACGGTCGCCGTGCCCTTGGCACCGACGTATCCCTTGGCGGTCTTCACCCACAGTTCGAACAGCTGGCTCTTGCCTGCCGGGACGCCGAACGGCACGGTGCACACGTAGTGCCGGTGCCCCGCCTCAAAAGGTGCCGTCGAGCTGCTGTTGTCCCGGAGAAGGCACGGGCCGTACGGGCTGTCCTCCTCTTCCATGTGAGCGTTGCCGGTCGCGACCGTGCCCCTGGGCAGGACGACATCGACAACGGCGACGGGTTGTCGTCGGTCCCGTACGCGGAGGCCGGGCCGTGGTTCACGGCGTTGATGTCCAGGGTCCACCCGCCCGCCCGGCGGCCCGGCTTCGCCGTGACCTCGGCCGCGAGATCGGCGGAGTTGTCGGCCCCGACCGTGAACCGGCCCTCGGTGCCGTTCTCGAATTTGCCTCCCGCTCCGGACGCGCGCACCAGGGTGAGCGGCGGCCCGCTGCCCTGGTGGCTGCCACCGCCGGGCTTTTCACCGGGTTCCAGCAGTTCGACCGAGTAGTCGGTCACAGCGGTCAGGACGTGCCTGCCGACCCGGGCTGTCAGGGGGCTGCCGAGCTTCACGGTGGTCCCCGCGGGCACGGAGTCCGGTCCCGTCGGGAAGACGCAGGTGACGGATGTCCGGCTGTCGGGTTCGCCGGGCTCGTCGCCTTCACCGTAGGCGCAGTTGGAGTACTTCCGGTCGAAGACCAGGCCTCCCAGGGATTCCCAGCGCAGCATGACACGTCGGTCAGTGGCCAGATCCCCGGTGTTGCGGAGCCGGAGCGGGACATCGATGCGGGACCCGATCCGAGCGTGGGTCACATCCGGCACCGTGCCGACGATCAGCTTCGGGATGCCGGCGACCACCGTCGCCTTCGCGGTGGTACCGGTGGCATGGTCCGCCCTGATGGTGTAGGTGATCGGGCCGCTGGCGCCGGGGGCGGCGCCCCGGTCCGCGCGCAGCGTGAAGGCGACCGAACGCTGCTGCGAGGAATCCCTGTTGACGCAGGTGACGACCTGCCCGTCGCGCTTGCAGCGCGGGTCGTCGACGGCGACGCTCGCGATGCCCGCCAGGTCATGCGCGTCGATGACGAGCGTCTCGTTCCTGGGCGCGGGGACCTGCGCTCCACCGTCCCAGAACATCCAGCTCACATCGACCGACTGCGCCGCCGACCCCACGTTGAGCTGCTTTTTCGCCTCGATCGTCGCGTATGCCTGCGTCGGCAAGGGGGACGGTGCGGCGGACGGATCGTCGGCCACGGCGGCCGCAGCGGGCGACAGGGCGAGCACCATGGCCGCCACCACCGCCCCGTACACCCTGCACGTGGATTTCATGCACATGTGATGCGCGAGAGGCCCCGAAGGTTGCCCTCAGCGATAAGTCTGCCCCTGGTTGTGCCCTCGTGGACCTCCCTGCTCCGGGCGCCGGTCGGGTAAGAGGGAAGGGCGCTCGTCGAACGAAGAGGAACCCCGTATGCGTATCCAGGCACCGAAACGCTCGAGCGTTGACCGCGCCGGCCAACGTCCCGCGTCCCGGCCGACCGCCGCCCCGCCCCCGCTCGTCGCTCTCCAACGGGCCGCCGGGAACGCCGCGGTGACCCGTGCGGTCCAGCGGGTGCGGGACGAGCAGCGCCCCGCGGCGCAGCAGAGCGAACCCGAGGGGCGCGGCGCCGAGCGGAGCGTGGCGCCCTCGGCCACAGCCCGTCTGGCGGAGCTGCTCGCCGGCGGCAACGTGGGGACGGGAACCAAGGAGATACGGGCAGTCATCCACAAGCGCGTGCGTGGTGGCCCGAGGTTCACGGACGCGGAGCTTCAGGCGATCAAAGCAGTGGAGTCCGAGAACCCCAAGTGGCTGCAGAGCGTGGGCATCTGCTCCCACGCCGAAGCGGAGGCGTACATCAAGGCGGGCGATTTCCACAGCTGGCTGAAGCAGCCAGAGGGAAAACGCCTCCTCGTGGCGACCCTGCGTTGGCAGCAGGACGTCGAGGATCGCGGCGAGGGGAAGCCACCGGCCAAACCCAGCCGGTCGGACTACCAGCTCGGGCGCCACATGGCGATGCATGCCGACGAAAGCCCGCAGTCCGAGAAGGATCAGCTGACGGGGGAACGGAACGAGCAGATCTTCCAGACCTTCGTCAAGACCCTCCTCCCACCCGGCATCAGCGACGAGGTACCGCACGCCGACAAGCACCGGGAGCGGGTCGAGCGCGGCACCGAACTGCTGACCAAGATCTTCCTGATCCTGAAGGAAGGGCTGAAGGTCTTCAATCCGGAGGCGGGCGTTCACGAGGATTTCGAGGGCGATGTCGCCCACGCCCTGGCCTATGGCGGGCGCGTCAACATCCGCATTCCGCAACTGGCCGACGGCCAGCACGGCTACGAACTGCCCCAGTGGCTCCACATCACCAAGGACGACCGGAAGCCCTGGGAGCCCAGATCAACGCCCGCGAATCCGGTGTACCGGCGCGGGTTCGGCACGCACCACATGGAGATCACCGACAACGAAAAGGACGGAAAGCGGGGCGAGTTCGTGGAGAAGGGCGAGATCGGAGCCACCTTTCAGAACTGGCTCGATCCCCACAGCCACCTCTACGGCCTGCCGGTGGCCATCGGAGGCATGGGGAACAAGGACTTCCACGGCGACACCATCCTTCCGAACGAGTCGTACGGGCATGTGTTCATGGGCTACAAGCCCCCGACCCACAAGCGCGACGGGGCACTTCAGGTCGGTATCGAGACCGCCGGGCCAGGGGGCAAAACCCCCGACGGCTACCAACACGGCGTGACGAGCAGCGAGAAGAACAACAACCCCGTGAGCCAGTTCGGCGGCCACAAAGACGACAAGCTCGGCTCCAAAGCCCCGCTCAGTGCCAGCCAGCGCCATGTCGACCTGAAGGAGTTCGGCGACTGGGTACAGAAGCTGAAAGACCTGGAGAAGGCCTGGAAGAACGAATGGGCCAAAGCGAAGACTCCTGAGGAACGCGCGGCTCTGTACCGGGACCTGATCGGTAAACGGAGCAGCACTGGTTCTCGCTGACAGCGCTCGGCGACGCGCTCGTCACGAAGCTCGGGGGCGGACCGGCCAAAGAAAAGGTGTGGCCCGGGCTGTTTGCTGCTCGGTACGGTCGCGGCCATGGTGATCGTGGGGGCTTGGGGATGGTTGGTTCGACGTTCGGACGCGGGTGATGTGGTGGGGCGTGCGCGGTGTGTGCGACGGACGGCGTCCGTTCGTGCTGAGCCGCAGATGACCGAGCCGTTCACCGCATGAAGAGCGCACGGGTCTCCACCATCCCCGAGGGCCGCATGAGTGGACGAGCCTGGGCCCTGCTGCTCGTCCTGTGCGGAACGATCTTCCTTGAGGGCAGCGACGTCGCGATGCTGGCCGTTGCCCTCCCCACCATCCGAGCCGACCTCGGCCTGACCACGGGCACCGCGGCCTGGGTGATGAGTGGCTATGTGCTCGGCTACGCCGGTTTCACCCTGCTCGGAGGCCGCGCGGCCGATCTGCTGGGCAGGCGGCGGATGTTCCTCACCTGGCTGGGTGTCTTCCTGGTCTTCTCCGTGCTGGGTGGCTTCGCGACCGACGGCTGGATGCTGGTCGTGGCCCGGTTCGTCACCGGCGTGGCGGCGGCCTTCATGACCCCCGCCGCCATGTCGATCATCACGACGTCGTATCCGGAGGGGCCGCAGCGGGACAAGGCTCTGCTGGTCTTCGCCGGCGTCGGCGCCGGCGGCTTCTCGCTGGGCCTCGTCATCGGGGGGCTGCTGACCGAACTCGGCTGGCGCTGGGTGTTCTTCGCCCCGGTGTTCCTGACCGGGGCCATCCTGCTCGCGGCGCTCAGGCTGCTGCCGGCCGAGGCCCGCCCCGAGCCCGCACAGCGCGGCTACGACCTGCTCGGCGCGGCCACCGCCGCCGCCGCGATGCTGCTGCTCGCCTACGGCATCATCCGGCTCGAACACCGCGGGGAAGGGCTCGGGCCGGCTCTTGGCGCGTTCGCCGCCGGGCTGGCGCTGGTGGCGACGTTCATCGCGGTCGAACGGCGCGCCGCGGCACCGCTCGTCCGGCTGGGGATCTTCCGCAAGACCGCGATGGTGCGGGCCGACCTGGCCGCGCTGCTCTTCCTGGGCGCGTTCTTCGGCTTCCAGTTCATCGTCACGCTCTACTTGCAGGAGTTGCGCGGCTGGTCCTCCCTGCAGGCCGCGATCGCTCTGATCGCCATGGGCTGCGACGCCGTGCTGGCGCCCACTCTCACCCCACGCCTGGTGAACCGCTACGGCAATGGCCGGGTGATCTTCGGCGGCTTCCTGCTGGCGATCGTGGCCTACGGGCTCTTCCTGCCCGTCGAGATGGACTGGTCGTACGCGGCGATGTTCCCGAGCCTGATCATCGCGGGCGTCGCCTTCGCTCTCGCCTACGGTCCACTCACCATCACGGCGACCGACAGCGTGACCGAGGAGGAACAGGGCCTGGCCGGCGGGCTGCTGTACACGTGCACCCAGTTCGGCTCCGCGGTCGGGATCTCCGCGGTGACCGCGGTGTACGGCGTCGCCGCGTCGGGCGCCGACGGGTCACCGGGCTCGGTGCTGGACGCCTACCGCACGGCGCTTGTCGTCCCGGTGGTCATGGTGCTGCTCGGAGCGGCCGTCTCCGCCTTCGGTCTGCGCGGCGCCAGGCCCCGTTGAATCGCGAGCGCTTCACGTCGGATTCAGGTCGGTGTACAGCAGGTGGTGGTCCGAGTACGGGGTGGGTCGCACACGGTGCTCGAGCGGGGCGATGCCTCGCAGGAAGACGTAGTCGAACTTGCTCTGCCAGTCGGTGGTCGGCTCGCAGGTGCCGACGGGCGAGGGATGACACTGCGGGTCTGTGTCCGCGGCCAGTTCCCACATGGGGGTGAGTTCGGGAGCGTCCGGCACGGCGTTGAAGTCGCCGAGAACGATCGCGCGCTCATGCCGGGCGACTTCTGCGGCGAGTACGCCAATCTGCTGTGCTCGGACGGATTCTTGACGCCGTTGGGCGAGGTGTGTGTTGAAGACCCGGACGGACCGGCCACCCACCATGGTGGTGACTGCCATGTATCCGCGGTCCTCGGATCCACCGTCGGGGTATTCCACCTCGACGCGGTCTGTCATCGGGGCGGCCGTGAGGAGCGCCTGGCCGAAGCCTCCCGGGTTCCACGGCGCTCCCCCGCAGCGGCCCCAACTCCGAAGAGCCGACCCGTACTCGACGTGGTACACCAGACCGTAGAAGCGCTTCAGATAGTCCCGGATCCTCTCGACGTCGCGAACGCACGCTTCCTGCATCCCGATGACCTGGGGCGCGTACGTGGCGATCTCCGCTGCCCGGTCCACGTTGCTCACCTCGCAGGGGTTGCAGAGGTTCCACGTCATGACCCGGTTCGGTACGACATCCGTGACGGCGTCGACGGGCAGCGACCTGACGAAGAGGGCACTGCTCGGTGCGCTGGGGCCCAGGAGCACGACGCAGACCACGGTCATGGCGGCCGCGAGCAATCGCGTACCCCTTGCGAACACCATCGCCTCCTCGTTGTGGATGCACATGGCATCTGACGTCTCCATGCACGAGGTTATGGGACGGAGTTGGCAGCGACACACGCTTCCGCGTGATGGGCGCCAAGTCAGGGCGCGACGGTATGCGTGTCGGTGCCGCTGGAACTGGCGAAGTCCGCGCTGCCGGTGTAGGCGACGGTGACGGGGTGGGTGCCAACGTTCAGGGTGCCGATGGCTGTGCCGGCGGTCCCGTTCACGAGAGGGAGGGTGACGGGTGAGCGTTTGCCGATGGTGAAGGTGACAGAGCCGGTGGGGGTGCCCGCTCCCGGCGCGACGGCTGTGACGGTCGCTGTCACGGTTGCATCCTGTCCCGGGCGCGACGGGTCCGGGGAGGAGACGACCGTGGTGGCTGACAGTGCCCGGTCCACGGTGTGCGGGTCGGTTCCGCTGGACCCGGCGAAGCTGTTGCTGCCGGTGTAGGTGGCAGTGACGGTGAACAGGCCGTTGGACCTTGCGGTGTAGGGGCGGGTGGCGGTGGCGGTGCCGCCGGTCAGGGTGGCGGTGACGGGGGCGGTGCCGTCCCCGAAGTCGAACGCGATCGTGCCGGTGGGGGTGCCCGCTCCGGGAGCGACGGGCGCGACGGTGGCGGTGAACGTCACCGGCTGACCCACTACCGACGGATCCGGCGACGAACCCACCGCCGTGATCGTCGACGCCCGGTTCACGGTGTGCGTGTCCGTGCCGCTCGAGCCGGCGAAGTCGGCGCTTGCGCTGTAGGTCGCCGTGACCGTGTACGGGCTGCCGGCTCTGTTCGCGTAGAGACGGGTGGCGGTGGCGGTGCCGCCGGTCAAGGGAGTGGTGACGGGGGCGGTGCCGTCCCCGAAGTCGAACGCGATCGTGCCGGTGGGAGTACCCGCCCCGGGAGCGACGGGCGCGACGGTGGCGGTGAACGTCACCGGCTGACCCACCACCGACGGATCCGGCGACGAACCCACCATCGTGCTCGTCGACGCCCGGTTCACCGTGTGCGTGTCCGTGCCGCTCGAGGCGGCGAACGCTGATGTCTCGTCGTAGGTGGCGGTGACCGTGTAGGGGCTGCCGGCCCTGGCGGTATGGGCGTGGGTGGCGGTGGCGGTGCCATTTGTCAGGGTGACGGTGATCTGGGGGGTTCCGTCGCCGAAGTTCAAGGTGACGGTGCCGGTGGGGGCGCCCGCCCCGGGGGCGACGGGCGTGACCGTGGCGGTGAACGTCACCGGCTGGCCCACCACCGACGGATCCGGCGACGAACCCACCGTCGTGCTCGTCGACGCCCGATTCACGGTGTGCGTCTCCGTGCCGCTGGAGGAGACGAAGTCCGTGTCACCGCTGTACGTGGCGGTGACCGTTGCGGGGACGTCTCTCCGGTCGGTGTAAGCACGTGTGACGGTGGCGGTGTCGCCGGTCAACGGAGCGGTGACCGGGGTGGTGCCGTCGCCGAAGTTGAAGGTGACGGTGCCAGTGGGGGTGCCCGCCCCGGGGGCGACGGGCGCGACCGTGGCGGTGAAGGTCACCGGCTGGCCCACCACCGTGGGATCCGGCGACGAACCCACCGTCGTGCTCGTCGGCGCCCGATTCACGGTGTGCGTCTCCGTGCCGCTGGAGGGGACGAAGTCCGTGTCACCGCTGTAGGTGGCGGTGACCGCATACGGGCTGCCGGCCCTGTTGGCGAAGACGTGGGTGACGGTGGCGGTGCCGCCGGTCAGGGTGGCTGCGACCGGGGCGGTGCCGTCCCCGAAGTCGAACGCCATCGTGCCGGTGGGGGTGCCCTCTCCTGGGGCCAGAGCTGCGACCGTCGCGGTGAAGGTGACACTGTCGCCGACCACCGATGGGTCCGGCGACGAGGTGACGGTGGTGAGGGTCAGTGCCCGGCGCACCCTGTGAGTGTCTGTCGCGGTGGAGCCGGTGAAGTCCGCGTCGCCGTCGTAGGTCGCGGTGAGCGGATACGCGCTGACGGCGGCGCTCGTGTAGGTGTGGGTGGTCGAGGCCGAGGCCTCGGTGAGCGGCAGAGTGACGGGGTCGCTGCCATCGCCGAAGTCGAGGGTGACGCTGCCAGTGGGGGTGCCCGCCCCGGGGTCTTCGACTGTGACGGTGAGGGTGAAGGTGACCGGCTCCCCCACGACGGACGGATCCGGTGCGGAGGCCACCGCGATGCCCGTCGGCGCCTGGTCCACGGTGTGGGTGGCCGTCGTGGTGGAGCCGGCGAAGTTCTCGCCGTCGTCGTAGGTGGCGGTGACCGTGTACGGGCCGCCGGTCGCGGTGGCGTAAGCGTGAGCGATCACGGCGGTGCCGTCGTCGACAGGGGCTGCGGCCGCCGCCGTACCGTCCCCGAAGTCGAAGATCACTGTGCCCGTGGGGACGTCGGCCTGCGCGGTGTCCGCGGTGACGATCGCGGTGAAGGTGACCGGCTGGCCCGTCACGGACGGCTCGGGTGAGGAGCTGAGCGTGGTGGACGTGGGGGCCGCGTTCACCGTCTGGAGGTCGTTCCCCGCGGAGGAGCTGAACGCTCCGTCGTCGCTGGTGTAGAGGGCGATGACCGGGTAGGGGCTGCCGGTTGCGGAAGTGTAGGTGTGGCTGACGGCGGCGATCCCGCCGGACACGGGTGCCTGCACGGACGGCGTGCCGTCGCCGAAGTCGAAGGTGACGGCGCCGGTGGGGGTACCGGCCCCGTCGGCTGGTGCGACCGTGGCGGTGAAGGTCACCGACTGCCAGGTCGTCGACGGCTCCGGTGCGGAGACCACGGTCGTGGTGCTGGCCTGGACATCGGAGCGCACCCGGTGGGTGCGGACGTCGCCGGAAGGGGCGAAGTCGGTGTCGCCACTGTAGGAAGCGGTGATCGTGTACGTGGCCTCGGTGGCGGGGTACGTGTGGGTGACCGTGGCCAGACCGTTCACCAGGGTCTCAACGACGGCCGGAGTGCCGTCGCCGAATTCGACGGTCACCGTGCCCGTGGGCTGCCCGGCGCCGGGGGCGACCACGATGACCCGCGTGGTGACCGTCGCCGGTGTGTCGGGGTTGGAGGGCTCCGGGGAGGACAGGACGGTCGTCGCCGTCACCGCCTGCGCCACGGTCTGCTCCGCGGTGTCCGACGACGGGGCGAAGTCGTCGTCCCCGCTGTAGGCGGCGGTGACCGTGTACGGGCTGCCGGCAGTGGTGGTGTAGGTGTGCGTCGCCGTCGCCAGTCCATCCACCACCAGTGGCGTGACCGGGACGGTGTCGTCACCGAAGTCGAACCAGACGGTGCCCGTGGGCATGCCGACCACGGGAGGTGCCGGAGCGACGGCCGCGGTGAAGATGACCGGTTCACCGACGACGGGCAGTTCCAAGGAGGAACTCAGTGTGGTGGTCGTCGGCGGGTCGAGGTAGGTGTAGTCGGGGCCGATGGCGGTGCCGCCCAAGGTGGTCACGAGTACCGGAACACTGATGGTGCGCCCTGGCGGGGCGGGGGGCGCGGGGGGCGCGGTGAGGACGAGTTGGGCGTCGGAGACCACGGTCGGGTACACGCTGATGGTCCCGATCCGTACTTCCTGGGTGGTGTACAGGCCGATGCCGGTGACGGTGACGGTGTTGCCGCCCTCGTTCGGCCCGGTGGTGGGGGAGACCGCCCGGATCCGTGGGGGCTGCAGGTAGAAGAACGTCCCGATCATGTAGGCGACGCCCGCGAGGGTCACGGTGACCGGGACCGCACCAGTGCCGGCGGGGGTGACGGCAGCGATGGTGAAATCGTCCACCACCGAGAACGAAACGGCCGGCCGGCCTTCGAACCGTAACTGGGTGGCACCGGTGAAGCCGCGTCCGCTGAGGATGACCGTGGTACCACCACCGTTGGCCCCCTGGTCGGGTGAGACGGGCACCGGAATGTTCAGCACGGTGACCGTGTCGGCACCGCTGTCGGCCACGTAGATGTGGCGGCTGTCGCGAGTGACGGCGAGCCCCCTGGGCGCGCTGAGCCCGCTGACGGTGGCGGCCCGGGCGTTGGTGGCCAGGTTGATCGCCGTGACCGAGCCGGAGCCGCTTTCGGTGACATAAGCCAGCGCGCCACGGGAGCCGACGGCCAGGGAGACGGGAGCGTCGAAGCCGCTGATCGTGGTGGCCACTCGGTACGTGGTGGTGTCCACGACGCTGACCAGGCCGCTGCCGTGGTCGGCGACGTACAGCCGCTGCCCGTCCGGGGTGACGGCAAGACCCCACGGCTGCGCGAATCCCCCGATGCCGGCGACGGCCGTGTTCGTATCGGTGTCGACGACGGTGATCGTGCCGTCGCCGAAGTTGCTGACGTACGCGTAAGGGGCGTCCGGGGAGAACGCGATCTCGTACGGAGTGCTGCCCACCGCCACACTTGTGACGACCGCCCGCGTGGCGGTGTCCAGCACCACCAGGCTGTCGGTGTCCTGGCTGACCACGTAGGCACGGGTGCCGTCCGGGGAAAAGCCGAGGCCCGCCGGTGCGGAGATGCCGCCGATCGTCGCGGTGACGGCGTTCATCGCGGTGTCGATCACGCTGACCGTCCCGGAAACGGAGTTGCCGGCATAGGCCTGCGTCCCGGCCGGATTGACCGCAACTCCCCACGGGCCGACCCCCACCGGGACAGTGGCGGTGACAGACCGGGAGACGGTGTCCAGGGCGCTGACCGTGCCCGAGCCGAAGTTCGTGACATAACCGGCCCGCCCCAGGCGGGCGATGGCGATACCGGTGGGGCTGTCGCCCACCGGGATGGTGGCGATCGGGTCAGCGGTAACCATGACGCTCACAGCACGCAGCCGCGCATGCAACAGTTCGATGGACACGGGCAACTCCCTCCTCCTGTGGGACGGGACTTCGAACCGGGGCGCCCGCTCATCACGTCGGGCAGGTTTCTGAAGGGCCACACGCCCACCTCGCGGTGGCACGTGGGCCTGTCGCCGGAGGGAGGATCAGATGCCGGGCCGGCGACGTACGTGAACGCGCCGACCGCCGTGTCCGACCCGGCGGACTCACAGGGACATGACCATCACGCGGTCAACGCTGCCCGGCTGAGGAAGAGGAACAGAGGCAATGCGCGGCCGCGGACACGGCCGAGCGCACAGCAGCACCCCGGCGCCTCCTGTGGGCAAAGAGAAAACCGGCAACAACTGCCCGTCTCAACGTCCCCCGGCACGGGGATGGGCAGCCCGCCGGTTCACCCTCTCAGTACCCCACACGGCCCATCGGGTGACAAGAACGCACCCGCCTCAATCACCCGAACGAGGTACCACCTGCTTCAGGCCGCGCTTCAAAGCAGGCCGGCTCGCCGACGCGGCCGAACACGCCGATCGGGTGACGCCTACGTCTCCGGGTCAGTGGTGGTGGCCGTGCCGGCCGAGGGTCTCCACGGGGGTCGCGCCGGGGCGGGTCCACTGCGGCACGGGCCGGCTGGTCGGGCCCCAGGTGGCGACGCCGTCGGCGTCCGAGCGCCAGTACCAGCACGCCTGGCCGCCCTCGGACGGGTACCCCGTGCGGACATCGCCGATCACGGGCCAACCTTCGGGGTTGTCCTCCCACGCCTCGCCGCGGCCGTAGGGCGTCATGTCGAGCAGGGCGAGGGACCCGTTGACGGGTTCGTTGCCACGGCCCGTCGTGGAGTAGGTGAGGAACACGCGGTCACCGTCGCGCAGGAAACAGGCGAGGTAGCCCATTTCTCCGCCGACCGGCGCTCCCACGCCCCGCACCGAGTACCAGGGCTGGGTGTACCCCATGAACTCGACGTAGGAGGACACCTCGTCCCACGGGCCGGTGGTCAGGACGGCGAACGAGACGCCGCGGGCGTTGAGGTAGACGGCGTCCTTCACATGCCAGGCCGTGGTGGTGCAGCCCTCGCACTGCCCCTGGTGCGGCGCGCCGTCGTACCACATGTGCTGGTAGACGACGAGCTCGTCGCGGCCCTGGAACAGGTCCAGGAACGGGACCGAGCCATCCGGTCCGACGACTTCGACCGTCCCGTCGATTTCCACCATCGGCAGCCGGCGACGGGCCGCGGCGATGGCGTCGCCCTCATGGGTGTGGGCCTTCTCCCGGACCAACAGCTCGTCGCGGGCGGTCTGCCAGGTGGCCAGGTCGACGACGGGCGGGCGGCCGGGCAGCGCGGTGGTCGGGTCGTCCGGTGTGGTCGTCATGGTGTCCTCCATGGGTGTCTCATGCCGGGCAGCGTCATACGACGCCCTACGACGGTCACAGACACAGACTCCAGACCCGGCGGAAACTCATCGCGGCAGGGGCACCTCGGCCGAGCCGCACGGGCCCGTCGGCCTGACACCATGGGGAAAGATCTTCGCGACGATGACCAGGAGGAGGGTCTACCAGGAGGAAGCTCTACCCGACGATCTTCGCGACGGAATCGCGAGCCTGGTTCGCGACGCGGTCGTCAGTGGTGTCGTCCGCCCCACCCACGCCGATGGCGCCGATGACCTCCCCCTCGGCCGTCACGATCGGTACGCCGCCGGCGACCGGCAGAAGGTTGGAATCGACCAGGTGGGGAGGCGCCACCTGCATCTGGGGGGACGCGGCGAAGGCCGCGAACTGGGCCGTGGGGACACCGCTCACGGCCGAGGTGTAGGCCTTGCGTCGCGCGGTCTCCACGCCGAGAAGGCCAACACCGTCGTCGCTGAGCAGAACCTTGGTGACGCCACTCCGGTTGACCACGACGGCGCACACCCGGTGCCCGCCGGCCCTTCCTGCTTCCAGAGCGGCGACTGCGGCGCCGTGCGCGATCTCGTAGCTGAGCGGCTCTCGCATCGAGAGGTTCTTCCTTCCCTTGTCGACCGAACGGTCAACCGGACGACTTCCGTGGAGCCCGCCCAGTATGTCGCCGCCCGACGCGAATGTGAAGCGTGAATCGCATTCACATCAGCTCGCGGCTTCAGGGCTCACCGCGCCGACACTCCGAGCAGGTAGAGGCACGAAACGGTCACTAGCTCCTCGGTGAGCTGACGCCAAGTCAACGGTCGGCCGGACTCGAACCGTTCGCCGTGCAGGATGCGGTTCATGCAGGCTCCGTACACCAGGCGGTAGACGACATCCAGGCGCAACTCGGGCTCCGGGCCGTCGATCACCGGCACGACCGGCTCCAGGAACTGCCGGAACACACGGCCCGCATCGACGCTGGCCTCGGACCCGACTCGAGCCACCGCCGGATCGGTGGTACCCGCGACGATGAAGACGCGCATCAAGCGCTCGTGCGCTTCGAACGTCTCGGTGAGCCCCGCGACCGCCGAGGCGACCAGCGCGGACGGATCCGCGCGCAGCGGAGCGAAGCGGTGGATGATGTCGTCGCGAAACTGATCGATCATGTCGCGCTGCAGCGCCGCGATCAGGCGATCCTTGTCGCCGAACCGCCGGTAGACGCTGCCCACCGAGACGCCCGCCCGAGAAGCGACGGCCGCGACCGTGAGCGCCTCGGCGCCACCCTCTTCCAGGAGGGTCGTCCCTGCCTCCAGGATCCGCTGCTGGGTCAGCCGGCTGCGCGCCTGTTGCGCCGGCGGCAGATCAAGTGTCGGTTCGGTACTCACCGCCACAGCGTATACACCGTCGACATCCGGGCCGGCGGCCCCGGGACCGGACAACTGCCGTCGCACACCCGGGGCATGGGTAGCGGCGAGACCAGCTCGCGACCGAGGCCACCCGCCGGACAGGGCACTCCCCCATCGAGCGCGGCGCATGCCCGGCCGACGCGGCCCCCGCGATGCAGAGCACCTGGAAGTGACCCTTGACGCACCACCCCCGAAATGCGAATGTGAATCCACAATCCTATTAAAGGGTCGCACAGGACGGTGCTCTCGCAGGTGACCTTCCACAGCCCTGCGCCCGCCACCGTCTGTGCACCCGAGCCGCACGGGAGACACAGCACGATGACCACCACTTCAGAGGTCGACACCGGCACGGGCTACGGTCGCCCGAAGCCCTCCTACAACGCCCGTCTGCGCGAGGTCGGGCCCGGTACACCCATGGGCGAGGCGCTGCGTCGCTACTGGCACCCGATCGCCAGCTCGGACACCCTCGTCGCGGGCGCCCTGCCGCAGAAGACCCGTGTACTGGGCGAGGACCTGGTCGTCTTCCGGGACGGGCAGGGCAACCCCGGTGTCGTGTTCGAGCGCTGCACCCACCGTGGCGCCAGCCTCTTCTACGGCCGGGTCGAGGACGACGGCATCCGCTGCTGCTACCACGGCTGGAAGTTCGACGTCCAGGGTCACTGCGTCGAGCAGGCGTGCGAGCCGGGTCTCGGGCGCAGGCGCGACGCCGCCCGCCAGCCGTGGTATCCCGTCGCGGAGCGCTACGGCCTGGTCTTCGTCTACATGGGTCCGCCCGAGCTCAAGCCGGAACTCCCCCGCTACGACGCGCTGGAGAACCCCGCCGAGGACGAGAGGTACTTCGCCAGCTGGCCGGTCCCGCACGCAGCTGTCCTCGGCATGCCGGCGGACTTCAGCTGGCTCAACATCTACGAGAACTCCGCCGACCCGACGCACGTCACCTGGCTCCACTCCACGCACAGCGGCTACCAGATGCTGGGCACCGGCACCTTCGGCTACCCCGAGAACTTCTTCGACCCGGCCACCATCGCCGAGCGCCTGACGTACGAGCGCACCGACCACGGCGTGAAGTACACCCAGCGGTTCGAGGTCGAGGGCGAGGGCGGCGAGACGACCGAGTACGGCTTCGCGGTCGACCAGCACCTGCCCAACGTCTTCGGCCTGCCCGACTACGTGAAGATGACCCCCGACGGGCGGTCGGACCAGTTGCTGTGGGTCGTGCCCTCCGACGACACCAGCCACCGGGTCTTCTTCTCGATCCGCACGAACGACCCTGAGCGCATGGTCCGCTTCGTCATCGGCATCACGCAGGACGGCAGGCAGAACCACGAACTCACCGACGAGGAGCGCCAGAAGTTCCCGGGCGACACGGAGGCCCAGGGCTCGCAGGGAGCGATCACCCTGGACTCCGAGGAGACCCTGGCCACCGGGGACCGCGGCGTTGTCATGCTGCGGCGCATGCTTTTGACGATGGCCGACGATGTCGAGGCGGGGCGCGACCCCATCAACATCATCCGCGACACGTCGGAGGTCCACCACGTCGAGACCGGCCTCTTCACCCTCGGCAAGAAGCGCCCGGCGGACGAACCCACCGACGCCCCGGCCACCGCCGGCATCTGAGCGGTAACCATGAGCAACGAATGGCTCGACACCGTCGTGGACGCCCGGCACGAAGCAACCAGCCGGATCGTGGTGCTCGACCTGGTCGGTTCCGACGCCGTCGAACTCCCGGAGTTCGCCGCCGGCGCCCATGTCGACGTACTCGTGGACGGTGTCGCCGGGTTGGTGCGCCAGTACTCCCTGTGCGGGCCGCCGCACGACCGCACCCGATATCGGCTGGCCGTGCTGGCCGAGACGGCGTCGCGCGGCGGCTCGCTGGGGATGCATCGGCTCCGCAAGGGCGACCGGCTGCGGATCTCCCGTCCGCGCAACAGGTTCAAGCTCTCGGACGAGGCACGCCGCCATCTGCTGGTGGCCGGCGGCATCGGTGTCACTCCCCTGTTGGCCATGGCGCACGCGCTCGAAGCCGGCGGTGCGCACTACGAGTTGCACTACTGCGCTCGGAGCCGGGCTGATTCGGCGTTCGCGGAAGAGCTGGAGCACAACCCCCACGTTCGGCTGCACTTCGACGACGGCCCGGACGACCAGCGATTCGACGCTGCCACCGACATCGGCCGGCCCGACCCCGGAACAGCGCTCTACGTGTGTGGTCCCGGGGGCTTCATGGACTTCGTGATCTCCCGCGCACACGAAGCGGGATGGCCCCCGGAAGCGATCCACAAGGAGCGCTTCACGCCCGTGCAGGACACCGCCGCGCACGCGGCCGACGGGACGTTCACGGTGCGGCTCGCCAAGAGCGGTGGCGAGTACGAGATCAAGGAAGGCGAGAACATCCTCGACGTACTGCTGGCAGGCGGCGTCGACGCCCCTTACTCCTGCCAACAGGGAATCTGCGGTGAGTGCGTCGTGCGTGTACTCGCCGGGGAACCTGACCACCGCGATGACATCCTGACCGATCGTGAGCGCGCCGACGGCCTGTTCACCACGTGCTCGTCGCGAGCACACTCACCCGTTCTGGAGCTGGACCTATGACGACCACGTTCACCTCGACCACCGCGTCCGTCCGCGCGATCGAGCAGGCCGAGGCCGCCTGGCTGGTGGCTCTCACCGAGGGCGAAGAGGCGATGAGCGCTCTGATGCTCGAGGACGGCCGGGCCGTCCACGGGCCGGTCGGCAAGATCGACGACCGGGAGACCTTCGTCCATTTCACCTGGACCCGCCGCCGCATGGCTTTCGCGAAGGCCGAGGAACTCAGCATCACGGTACGCGGCAACACCGCGATCACCACATGCCTCCAGGAGATGCACATCTACTTCGACGAGAATCTCCCGCCGTTCCCGGTCCAGGAGGCGGTGACCCGGGTCTGGGAGGAGACCGAGGAGGGCTGGCGCCTGGCGCACATGCACCAGTCCAAGCGCATGCCGCCGGCCTGACGCCCTCGACGTCGGCCCATGAGACATCACGTCACTGTTCGATGAATGAACAAGCGGGTTCAGGCTGCGACGCCGGCCGCGCAGAGTTCGACCCAAGGTTCGTGCGGCGGCGATCGCCGCTGTTGTGGAGGTGAGGCAACACATGTCAGCCACAGAGATCGAGGCACCCACGTCCGGCGCTGTCCGGACCAGCGACCTCCTCATCGCGGGCGAGTTTGTCGCGGCCAAGGACGGCCGTTACTTCCAGACGACGGAGGCCCTCACCGGCGAACCGATAGCAAGGGTCGCGGCTGCCTCGGTCGAGGATGTCAACCTCGCGGTGGACGCGGCGGCGGCCGCCCTGCCGGAGTGGTCGAGCCTTCCGCCGGCCGCCCGACGGGCGGTGCTGGAGCGGGCCGTGGTCCTGCTCGGCGAGCGCACCGACGAGATCGTCGCCACGATGAGCCGCGAGATGGGCGCCACTCTCCCCTGGTGCGGCTTCAACGTGCACGTCGCGAAGGGCATGCTCGTCGAGGCGGCGGCCCAGGCCTACTCGGCCGTCGGCGAGGTCATCCCGTCGGACGTGCCTGGCCTCACCGCCCTCGGCGTGCGTCAGCCGGTGGGCGTCGTCGTCGGCATCGCACCGTGGAACGCCCCGCTGATCCTCGGCGTCCGCGCCATCGTGTGGCCGCTGGTGTGGGGCAACACTGTGGTGCTGAAGTCCTCCGAACAGACGCCGCTCACCCAGGCCGCCATCGCCCAGGTGCTGCACGACGCCGGCGTGCCCGCCGGAGCGGTCAACCTCATCAGCAACGCGCCCGAGGACGGTCCGGAGGTCGTCGAGGCGCTGATCGCCCACCCGGCCGTGACCCGCGTGAACTTCACCGGGTCCAGCAAGGTCGGCCGTATCATCGGCGAACTCGGCGGTCGCCACCTGACCCGTGTGGTCCTCGAACTCGGGGGCAAGGCGCCCTTCCTGGTGCTTCCTGACGCGGATCTGGAGGAGGCAGCCGCCGCGGCCAACTTCGGTGCCTTCATGAACCAGGGCGAGATCTGCATGTCGACCGAGCGCGTCATCGTCGACAGAGTCGTCGCCGACGACTTCTCCTCCCGCCTGGCCGAGCGGGCCGCCAAGCTGGTCGTCGGGCCGCCGAACGACCCCGCCTCACAGATCGGTCCGCTGGTCCACGCCGGTGCCCGCGACCAGGTGATCGCGCTGATCGAGGACGCCCGCGCCAAGGGTGCGCAGGTCCTCACCGGTGGCACGGCCGACGGCCTGTTCGTGCAGCCCACCGTGCTGCGCGGGGTCACGCCGGAGATGCGCATCTACCGCGAGGAGTCCTTCGGACCGGTGGTCTCGATCATCGAGGTGGATTCCACCGACGAAGCCGTCGCGGTCGCCAACGACACCGAGTACGGGCTGTCGGCCGCGGTCTTCGGCAAGGACGCGGCCGCGGCGCTCGACGTGGCTCGCCGGATCAAGTCCGGCGTCTGCCACATCAACAGCGCCACCGTGCACGACGAGCCGCAGATGCCCTTCGGTGGTGTCGGCGCCAGCGGCTGGGGCCGGTTCGGTTCCCGCGCCGCGCTGGAGGAGTTCACCGAGTTGCGCTGGATCACCATCCAGTCCGGATCCCGTCACTACCCCATCTGACGATGCGACGCGGTCGCACGGCGCACGTGACACGGCGTGCGCCGCGCCCCCGTGCTGTGCTCTCCTGGCTGTGGTGTCTTGCCGCGGCCTTCAGCCCGGCGGTGGCAGCTGCATGGTTCGCGGACGCCCGCGAGACAGCGGCCTCGCAGCGACTCGACCGGGAGCTGGAGGAGTTCTTCCGGTCGGTCTGACGATGCCCTCTACCAGGGGTCACCACCCCTCCAAGGAGTTGACCATGTCGCAGGCCGACCACGACCACCATGAGATCCGGCAGCTCGTCGAGAACTGGGCGCTGTGGCGCGACGCCGGGCTGTGGAGCCGCTTCGCCACGGTCTGGCATCCGCGCGACGGCTGGATGAGCGCCACCTGGTTCCAGGGAAGCGCCACCGAGTTCATCAAGGCCAGCCGTGAGGGCTTCGAGAACGGGGTCAGCATCCTCCACTTCCTGGGCGGTCACACCGCGGACATCGTCGGTGACCGAGCGATCGCCCAGACGAAGATGACTATCAACCAGCGCGCGAGCATCGACGGCGTCGAGGTCGACGTCGTCTGCACCGGCCGCTTCTACGACTTCCTCTCCCGCCACGAGGGGCGCTGGGTCCTCGTGCGCCGGCAGCCGATCTACGAGAAGGACCGGCTCGACGTCGTCGACCCGGCTCTCTCACTGAGGTTGGATCACGAGCTTCTGGATCGGTTCCCGACCGGATACCGGCACTTGGCCTACCTGCAGACCAAAGCGGGCTTCACTGTGAAGGACGGGCTGCCCGGCCTCACCGGCGCGGCAGTCGAGCGGCTGTACTGGGAAGGTACGCAATGGCTGGCCGGGTCCTGACGTGAGCCGTCACCCGCGGGCCGCCGATCCGAACGACCGAAAGAGCAAGCGATGAGGTTCACACACGAAACCCTTCCCCAGAGGGTGGTGTTCGCGGCCGGGGAGTCACCGGTCGCCGTGGCGGCGGAGGTCGAGACGCTCGGCGGTTCCAGGGTGATGCTGATCGCGTCGGACCGCGAGAGGGAGCTGGCCGACCCGATCGCCGCCAAGATCCCGGCCGTGGTGCGTCACGAGGAGGTTGTGATGCACGTGCCGGTCGAGGTGGCGCGGCGAGCCCGTCAGGCGGCGGCCGACGCGGGCGCGGACGTCCTGGTCAGCGTCGGCGGCGGCTCGACCACCGGACTGGCCAAGGCGGTGGCGATGACCACCGGGCTGCCGATCGTCGCGGTGCCCACCACGTACGCCGGTTCCGAGGCGACCAATGTGTGGGGCCTGACGGAGGGGGAGACGAAGACCACCGGTGTGGACGACAGGGTGCTGCCCGCGTCGGTCGTGTACGACGCCGGTCTGCTGACCACGCTGCCCGGCCGGATGACCGTGGCCAGTGGCCTGAACGCGATGGCGCACTGCGTGGATTCGATGTGGGCGCCACGTGCCGACCCGATCGACCGGGCGCTGGCGCAGGAGGGCATCCGCGCGCTGGCGACCGGCCTGCCGACGGTGGCCGACGACTCGACGAGCGTGGCGGGCATCGAACAGACGCTGTACGGCGCCTACCTCTCCGCGGTCGCGTTCGCCTCGGCCGGCTCGGGGATGCATCACAAGATCTGCCATGTCCTCGGCGGCATGTTCAACCTCCCGCACGCTCAGACCCACGCCGTCGTGCTGCCCTACGTGCTCGCCTTCAACGCCCCGCACGCCCCCGAGGCGGAGGCACGTGTCGCCCAGGCCTTCGGCACCCGTGCGGCGAGCGCCGGCCTGGCCGACCTGCGCCGGGTGCTGGACGCGCCCAGGGCCCTGCGTGACTACGGCATGCCCGAGGAGGGCATCGTCAAGGCGCTGGGGCCGATCAGGAAGGCGATCCCGGCCGGTAACCCCGCCCCCGTCACCGACGAGAACCTGACCGCGCTGCTGCAGGCCGCGTGGGCGGGCGACCCGATCAACTGAAGGAGGCCGTCATGGCTACCTACGTCAACCCCGGCTCGGCCCAGGCCGGTGCCCACGGCACGATCCACCGCGCGGTGTCGCCTGAGCAGCAGGCCGTCGAACAGCGGCTCGTCGACGATGTCGTGGCCTCCTTCGACGCCTGCGAGGACCCCCGGCTGAAGGAAATCATGGTCAGTCTGGTCAAGCACCTGCACTCGTTCGTCCGCGAGGTCCGACTGACCGAGGAGGAGTGGGGGACGGCGATCGATTTCCTCACCAGGGCCGGCCACATCACCGACGACGTCCGGCAGGAGTTCATCCTGCTGTCCGACACCCTCGGCGCCAGCATGCAGACCATCAACGTCAACAACCAGTCCTACCAGGGCGCCACCGAGGCGACCGTCTTCGGGCCGTTCTTCGTCGAGGACTCCCCCGCGATCGAACTCGGCGATGACATGGCCTTCGGTGCCCCCGGTGAGCCCTGCTGGGTCGAGGGCACGGTCACCGACACCGACGGCACACCGCTCGCCGGTGCGCGGATCGAGGTCTGGGAGGCCGACGAGGACGGGCTCTACGACGTGCAGTACGACGCCGGCAAGCGCGCCGGCCGGGCGCACTTCCTGTCCGCGGCCGACGGCGGCTACCGCTTCTGGGGGCTCACCCCGACGCCGTACCCCATCCCCGACGACGGCCCCGTCGGCAAGATGCTCGAAGCGGTCGGCCGCTCACCGCTGCGCGCCAGCCACCTGCACTTCATGGTGTCCCACGAGGGGGCCCGCACGCTGGTGACCCACATCTTCCCCGAGGGGGATCCGATCGGCCGCAAGGACACCGTCTTCGGTGTGAAGGACTCACTGATCAAACGGTTCGAGCGGCAGCCCGCCGGCACTCCGACGCCCGACGGTCGCGTCATCGACGGCACCTGGAGCCGGGTGCGCTTCGACATCGTCCTCGCGCCCGCGGGCGTGTGACCGCGCCCGTCTGCCTCGCGGTGGTGGCTCAGGCGTCGATCTCGACGCCGCCGACCGGAGCTCCGCCGTTCAGGACGTTCGTCACGCGCCGCTGAGCCAAGTAGCCGGGTAGGCCTGCCGGGTGGTGGCCCTGAAGCCGTGAACACCAACCACTGGTAGGTTTTGAGGCTCAGCTTCCGCGTCGGACCGACTTCCTCGAGGAGAGTGAGCGCACCCGTGGGTCAAGCAAGAGCGCGTGGGCCGTACGCCAAGACACCGGCCCGCCGAGCGGAGATCGTACGGGCCGCACGCGACAGCTTCGCCGAGAACGGCTACGCCAAAGCCTCCCTGCGCGACATCGCGGAGCGGGCCGGCATCACCCACGCCGGCCTCCTGCATCACTTCCGCAACAAGGAGGAACTCCTCGCCGAGGTGCTCGCCGACCGGGATGCCGAGGAATGGCAGCATGGCCTGGAACAGGTCGACACCCCCGACCAGCTCGCGCCCTACCTCGCCGAACTCATCCGCCACCACCAGAGCGCTCCCGAGCTGATGCGCCTGTGGATCGAGCTCGCCGCGGCGGCTTCACGGCCGGATCATCCCGCCCACCCGTACTTCGTCGAACGATACGAACGCGGCCGCACCCAGTTCGCCGAGGGATTCCATCGCAAGGAGGTCCGCGGTTCGCTGCGCGAGGGCGTCAGCCCCGAGAGCGCGGCGATCCTGTTCCATGCCGTACTCAACGGGCTCCAGTTGCAGTGGGTGTTGAACCAGGACCTCGACGTCGTCGGGCCCGTCACCGACTTCGTCCGCCTGCTGTTCGACCACGACGACGACCCGTCGCCTCAGCGCCGCGCAGGTAAGTGACGTCCCGATCAGCCGGCGAGTGGAGCCTCGAGCTCCGGTCCGGACCGTGCTGGACCGTGCGAGGATCGCGGCGTGAATGATTTACGTTTCCGCCTCGCCGACGATTCCGACCTCGCCGCTCTCGTTCGCCTGCGCGACGACGCTGCCCGCTGGATGCTGGCCCGGGGCATCACCGGCCAGTGGCAGCCCGGCGAGCTGGACGAGGACCACTTCCGACGGATCATGGCCGACGGCGAGGTCTGGCTCGCCGAGGTCGACGGCCGTCTGGCCGGGGCCTGGGAACTGTGGTGGGAGGACGAGGACGCCTGGGGGCCGCGAACGCCGGTGGCCGGGTACGTGCACCGGCTGATGGTGGACCACGGCAGCGTCCGGCCGGGGACGGGGCGTCTGCTGTTGCGAGCCGCGGAGCAACGCGTGGCCGCGGCGGGGCGTACGTTCGTGCGTCTGGACTGTCTGGCGAACAACGCGCGCCTGAACACGTACTACTTGGACGAGGGCTACCGGGTCGTCGGCCACAAGGCGGGCAAGCCGCAGCCGGGCGGTGAACCCAAGTCGTTCACACTCCTCGAGAAGAGCCTGCGGGTCGGCCAGGAGCACGGAACACCTCCGGTGGAGCCGCGTTCCCCGGGCGTACAGGCCGATGCCTCTGTGGGCTCGTGACACGATCTTGTTGACGTGCCGCACGACGACATCGCCTGGCAACTGCCGCCACCGGAGCAAGGGTTCGGTCCGAGCCGTCGTCGGGGCCCCGGTCACGAAAGACGCCGTGACCGGGGCCCCAGGATCAGCTGCCGCCGCAGCCGCCGACCACCGCTAGTTCCGGTACCGGAACACGATCCGGCCGCGCGTCAGGTCGTACGGCGGGAGCTCCACCAGCACCCGGTCCTCCAGCATGATCTTGATGTAGTTCTTGCGGATCTTCCCGCTGATGTGCGCCAGCACCTGGTGGCCGTTCTCGAGCTCCACGGTGAACATGGCGCTGCGCAGGCACTCGACGACCCTGCCCTCGACCTCGATGACGTTCCTGTTCTTCGTCATCGCACCAGCTCCAGGTTGCTGCTCATCGGTCGGGCGCCGATGCCCTCGAACAGCGCCGTGGCTGCTTGGTTGGACTCCTGGACCTCGGTCCAGGCCTCGGCGAACCCGGAGCGGTGCAGCGTCCCCAGCGCGTGGGCCAGCAACGCCCGCGCGATGCCGCGGCGCTGCTCGTCGGCCCGGACCGCGAGCAGCCCGATGCGCGGCCGGATCGGGATCACCACCCGGATCAACCCCAGGTAGCGGTCCGGCGTCGCGGCCACCGCGTACTTCGACGGGTCGACGATGGTGTCGCCTTCGGGGCGGGCGATCACCTCCGCGGGCATCGACCGCCACCCGACGGTCGCCTCGACCTCGTCACGGATCGCGCGGTCCACTGCCCGCAGCAGACTCTCGTCCACCTGACCGGCGGGCACGATCGTCACGCCCGGAGGTGGCAGTACCGCTTCGAGCCCGGTGTCACGCGGGTCGGTCGGCACGACGTACTCCCACTCGCGGCGCCGCACCGTGAAACCGGCCCGCCGCCAACCGGCCGTCAGCTCGACGTCGGCTTCGTCGACCACCGTGTACAGCGGCGCCGGCAGTTCCGCCAGCATCACCTCGGCGAGCCGGTCGAAGGTGGTCTCGTGCCAGGCGTCGATGCTGACGAACAAGCGTCCGTCGGGCCGGTGCTGCGCATGCCCGCGGCCGACCACCAGGTCGTCATCCAGCGCATGCCATTGCCTGTCCGCGACGCGCGTGATCATCACCGCGTTCTCGCTCAGGCCAGATGTAAAAGGCTTTGTGTTCATCGGAGTCTCCCTCCAGGAGTGCCTCGATCTCAGGCGCTCCTGGCGACACCGAACGTCAGCCGCCGGACCGTGACGGGTTGAGGGAGCACCCATGGGTAACTGTGTTCACGGGTCTCACCTCCATACGACGACTTCACGGTCCATCAGGACCGTAGCAGCGGGCCGCTGCCTGACTCAAAGCCTTTTCCTGAACTGACGACTGGCGCCCCAGGGAGAGGGTCTGCGCCGCCCCGCCGCCGTTCAACCTCGTTCGCGCCGACGGCGGGCCGTCAGCCGGCCACCGTCGCCGCTTCGGCCGGGACGTCGTGGAGGCCGAGCCGCAAGTGCTCCACGTGGTACAGGGCCTGTTCCAGGAGTTCGGCGACGTGGTTGTCGTAGAGGCTGTAGACGATGGAGCGGCCGTGGCGTTCGCCGGTGACCAGGCCGAGGTTGCGCAGCAGGCGAAGCTGGTGGGAGCAGGCGGACGCTTCCATGTCGACGGCTTCGGCGAGGTCACCGACGGCGCAGGGGCCCTCTTGGAGGCGGGCGAGGATCCTCAGCCGGGAGGGCGTGGCGAGGGCCTGGAGGGTGGCGGCGACGTCGGCGGTCCCGACGGCGTCCAGGCGTTCGCGGGTGGTGGCTGTGCTCTTGGCGTCCGTTCCGTGGCCCATACTGCCCATCCTAGCGGGCATGCATGAATACCTGTTCATATGTTCCTGTACGGTGGGCACAGTTGCCGTCTCCCGCCCGTGAAGGGTTGTTCTGTCATGCCTCCTGCCTTGCTCCAGAGCTCCGAAAGGGCTGCGCCGACCGCTGCGGTGACGGCGCCCCGGCGCCGTACGCGGGTGTTCGCGCTGGTCGAGGCCCGCTGGGCCGCAACGGCCCTGGTGCTGTTCCTGATCGCGTTGCCACTCCAACTGACCGGCGCCCCGGGCTGGCTGTGGGGGCCGCTGTACGCGCTCACCTACATCACCGGGGGCTGGGAGCCGGGCTGGGAGGGCCTGAAGGCCCTCAAGGACAGGACATTGGACGTGGACCTGCTGATGGTCGTGGCCGCGGTCGGCGCGGCGGCGATCGGACAGGTGATGGACGGCGCGCTGCTGATCGTCATCTTCGCGACCTCCGGGGCCTTGGAGGCACTGGCCACCGCCCGCACCCAGGATGCGGTGCGCGGCCTGCTCGACCTCGCACCCCCCACCGCCACCCGCCTGGTCGGGGATGGCCGGGAGGAGACGGTGAGTACCGCCGAACTGACCGTCGGAGACACCATCCTGGTCCGCCCCGGTGAGCGGGTCGGCGCCGACGGCCGGGTCCTTGCCGGTGCCGGCGAGGTCGACCAGGCCACCATCACCGGTGAGCCCCTCCCGGTGGCCAAGGCGGCCGGGGACGCGGTGTTCGCCGGCACGCTGAACGGCACCGGCGCCCTGCGGGTGAGGGTCGAACGCGATGCGTCGGACTCGGTGATCGCCCGTATCGTCGCGATGGTCGAGGAAGCCTCCGAGACCAAAGCGCCGACCCAGCTGTTCGTGGAGAAGGTGGAACAGCGATACAGCCTCGGCATGGTCGCCGCCACGCTCGCCGTCTTCGCGACCCCGATCGTCTTCGGTGCGGAGTTGACCGACTCGCTGCTGCGGGCGATGACCTTCATGATCGTCGCCTCGCCGTGCGCGGTGGTGCTGGCGACCATGCCGCCGCTCCTGTCCGCGATCGCCAACGCCGGGCGCCACGGCGTGCTGGTCAAGTCCGCCGTCGTCATGGAACGCCTCGGGCAGGTCGACGCGGTCGCCCTGGACAAGACCGGCACCCTGACCGAAGGCACCCCCCGCGTCACCGAGATCCGCACGCTGACCGATACCGGCCTGACCGGGGATGCGCTGCTGGCGCTTGCGGCTGCGGCCGAGCAGCCGAGCGAGCACCCCCTGGCCCGTGCTGTCGTCGACGCGGCCCGCGAACGCCTGCTGGACCTGCCCCTCGCCGAGGATTTCTCCTCCGCCCCCGGCATCGGGGTCACGGCCACCGTCGGCGGCCGCAAGATCGCGGTCGGCTCTCCGGATCGGTTGCTGCGGGCCGCCGCCGACCCGGTCTCCGCTCAAGCAGCCACGGTGGCGGGCGAGTTGGAGGACAGCGGTCACACCGCGGTCCTCGTTCAGCGCGACGGCTCCCCCGTCGGCGTGCTGGGCATCGCCGACCGCCTGCGTCCCGACGCCGCGGCGACCGTCGCCGCCCTCACGACGATGACCGGCAGCCCGCCGGTGCTGGTGACAGGCGACAACCCGCGCGCCGCCGCGCGTCTGGCCGCTGAGGTCGGCATCGTCGCCGACGACGTCCACGCGGGCCTGCTGCCCCAGGACAAGGTCGAGGCGGTACGCCGCCTGGAGGCTCGCGGACGCAAGGTGCTGGTCGTCGGGGACGGCGTCAACGACGCGCCGGCGCTGGCGGCCGCCCACAGCGGGATCGCGATGGGCCGGGCGGGCTCCGACCTCGCCCTGGAGACCGCCGATGCGGTCATCGTCCGCGACGAGCTCGCCACCGTCCCCGCAGTGGTGGCCCTGTCCCGGGCGGCCCACAGGCTGGTGGTGCAGAACCTGGTCATCGCCGGGGTGTTCATCTCCGGTCTGGTCATCTGGGATCTGGTCGGCGATCTCCCGCTGCCGCTCGGCGTTCTCGGCCACGAGGGTTCCACGGTCATCGTCGGCCTCAACGGCCTGCGTCTGCTGCGTGACGCCGCCTGGAACCGCGCCGCCACGCCGGACCGGATCAGCGCCTGAGCCGCAGCGGCACGAGGGCCGCCCCCGTGGAGGGCGCGGCCCTGCCCATCGTCACCGGTGTTGCAGTGCTGCTGGCGCGGCACCTCGGCCACCGTCCTACGCCTGGACAACCGCGCCCGGCTCACCGACCCGCGCGCCTCACTGGCAGGGGTGCCCGGGGCGCCACGGTCCAACGTGTGCCGTCGACTCGACCGCGTCGGCGATGGTGTCGCGCCTACCGTCCGACGGACGTCATCCATGCACCGCCGCGAGGTTGTGCGTGCCGCGCACCGCCCGCTCGGCGTCGCGCTTGGCGACCTCCTCGCGGACGATCGGGATCACGTGCCTGCCGAAGTCGATCGCGTCGCCCAGCAGGTCGTAGCCGCGGGCGGAGAGGATGTCGACGCCGAGGTCGTAGTAGTCAAGGAGCGCCTGGGCGACCGTCTCAGGGGTTCCGACCAGGGCGTTGGAGTTGCCCGCGCCCCCGGTCGCGGCGGCTGTCGGGGTCCACAGGGCGCGGTCGTACCGCTCCCCCGCCTCGGCGATGGCGATGAGCCGCTGGGAACCGTCGTTCTGCGGCTGAGCATGCCCGTTGTGGCGCTTGGTGATGGCCTCGCCCCTCTCCTTGCGGGCCTTGATGGCGCCGACCGTGCGATGCGCCTTCTCCCAGGCCAGTTCCTCGGTCGGGGCGATGATCGGGCGGAACGCCACCTGGATGCGGGGAAGGTCAGTGCGGCCCGCGGCCTTCGCGGCGGCCTTCACGGCCTCGATCTGCTCGGCGGTCCTCTCCAGAGGCTCGCCCCACAGGGCGTAGATGTCGGCCTCGGCGCCTCCCGCGGCGTACGCGGCGGGCGACGACCCACCGAAGGACACGTTCGGGCGCGGCTGCTGGGCCGGGAAGACGTCGCTGACGAAGTCGTGGAAGCGGTAGTGCTCGCCCTCGTGGTCGAAGGGCTCGTGGGTGGTCCAGATCTTCTTGACGATCCGGATGTACTCGCGGGTGCGGGCGTAACGCTCGTCCTTGGTGAGGGTGTCGCCCTCGCGGCCCTGCTCGCGGTCGTTTCCGCCGGTGATGAAGTGCACGGTCAGCCGGCCGTCGCTGATCTGGTCGAGGGTGGCGAAGGTCTTCGCGGCGAAGGTCGGATACGAGACGTTGGGCCGGTGGGCGAGCAGGATCTGGAGGCGATCCAGTCTGCTCGCGATGTACGCGGCGGCCGGTGCGGGATCCGGCGACCCGGAACCGTAGGCGAACAGCACCCTGTCCCAGCCTTGGTCCTCATGCGCCCGGGCGAGCCGGAGGGTGTACTCCTTGTCGAAGGAGGCGCCGGCACGCGGGGTCGTTTCGGAGCCGTCGTTGGTGGCGGCGATGCCGAGGAACTCCACTGGCATGAGTGATGACCTTCCTCAAGTTCTCTGGGGCCGTGCGGTGGGCAGCACGGGGCACGGCGGGGCGGCCCTCGTTGCGGCCGGTGTGTCGGCGCTTCAAGGTGCCGACGATCAAGTGGTGAGCTGGTGTGACGACGCCGGGGCTCGGGCGGGGGGAGACGGCAGCGCGTGTGTGTCGCGTAGGACCTGGTCCGTTCGCGGATTCAGCACCGGTTGAGCGCATGCTCGCGACGGCGGCGGAAAGAAAGGCACCCTGCCCGACGGAGGTCGCCGACGGACGGAAGGGCCGGTCAGACGGCGCGCTGCGGCATCAGGCGCAACACGCGGCGGACCACACCCGACCGAAGTCGATGTGGTCACGGGTGACCAGGTGCTGCTCCGCGTTCATGCGATCAATTCAGCAGCACATCTCGCTTCACGTCAACTACGGGCCGGATGACACCCTCTCCCTCTTCCCTACATTTCCTATCGATTTACTAGGGAAGCATTGACGTGCACCCCAACGGGTGCGCAGGATGGAGCACATGGCTCGCACGCAGCAACGACTCGTTCGTCGTCGGCATGTCGACTTTGGTCACGTCGTCAGCGCCGCCTGCCGTCGCGTGTAGGGCACACCACCCATACGGCGCGTGTGCCACTCCGTGCCTTCTCTCTCACCCCAGGTGATCAGGCGAACCACCCGGCGCGTGGGCTACAAGTACGTGCCCGACCCGCAAACGGGCCTCAACCCCGCGGCCTGCCATCGAGCTTGAGGAGAACTCCGCCATGGGCGTTGCCACCGCGCCGTCCGAACCCGCCTCGGAATTCGACCGGACGGGGCCCGGCCGTGCGCACTGGCTGCGCGTGGCCCGCGAGACGGCGGAAGACCTCGCCACGGACGCGGTGGCCAGGGAGCAGGCGGGCAAGGTCCCGTTCGGCGAGGTGTCCGGCCTGCGGGAGGCGGGACTGCTCACGCTCCTCATACCGGCCGAGCTGGGGGGCGGCGGCGATGACTGGCTCACGGCGTACGCCGTCGTCCGGGAGATAGCCGCCGCCGACGGCGCGATCGGTCAACTCCTCGGCCATCACTACTTCCTGTCGTGGAGCGCCCGGCACTACGCCGAGCCCGCTCTCGCCGCTCACGTCGAGCGGCGGTCCGCGACCGAACAGTGGTGTTGGGGTGGGGCTTTGGCCCCTCAGGACATGCCTTTGCCTCTGACGCTGGCCAGGAAAGCCGGTGGCCATGTGCTCGACGGTCGGCAGAGCTACGCCACGGGGGTCCTGGTCGCCGACCGTCTCGCCGTGCGGGCCGAGCGGGCGGACACCGGTGAACCGCTGGCCGTGGTCGTCGATCCCGCCCGTCACGGCGTGCGGGTCGAGGGTGACGCCGACACCTTCGGCCAGCGGCTCGCCGCGGGCGGCAGCGTGGAGTTCGACGCCGTACCGGTCGCCGCCGAGGACGTACTCTGCTCCCTGTCCGCGGACGAGGAGGTCCTGTCACCCCGGGCCGCTCTCGCGTCACCGGTCGGGCGTCTCCTCTCCGTCCAGCTCCTTCTCGGCATGACTGAGGGGGTGCTCGCCGAAGCCCGTGAGTACAGCAGGGCGGGCCACTCACCCCGGCATCCATCCTGGCCGGACAGCTCTCACCAGGACCCGCAGGTACTGACCGCCTACGGAGAACTCACCGTCCTCGCCCGCTCCGCCTCCGCACTCACCGAGCAGGCGTTGCAAGCCGTGCAGCGCGGGCTGGCATGCGGCGAAGCGCTCACCTACGACGAGTACGCGGACATCTCGGTCCTCGTGTCCGTGGCCGAAGCCGCCGCCTCCAGGGCAGCGCAGGAATCCACCACTCGCGCCCTCGACATCGTCGGTGCCCGCTCCGCCTCCTCGCGGCTGGGCTTCGACCGCTTCTGGCGCAACGTGCGGACCCACACCTTGCAGGAGCCCGTCGCCCACCGCCTCCGCGACGTCGGGGACTATTTCCTCAACGGTGCGCACCCGCCATTCGGTCTGCCTGTCTGAACGAAAACCTCGCAACGCCGGATCGGCGACACGGCGCGCGGGCCAGGGCAGGCGTATGGACCGGCTCGGCGAAGAGCACCCCGCCGCCTGCCTACTTGATCAGGGCATTCGCGACAATGATCACGAGGCCGATCACCATGTCCAGGCCCCCTGCCAGGCACGAGGACGGCCGTGAGTGTCCGGCGCTGCGGGCGGCCCAGGTGCCCCAGCCGAACAGGGCTACGGTGTTGAACACCAGAGCCACGTCCACAGCCGTGGACTCCGCCCACCACCCGGCCACCGCGGCGAGCAGCATCGCCACGGTGGGCAGCACGGCGGCGACCAGGGGCCACTCGGCGAACACCAACTGCCGTCTGCTCGTCGTTGCCGCCCTGTCGGCGGACGCACGCTGGGCGATGACGTGCGCGTACCCATGAGCGGCGCCCGAGGCCAGCGCGGTGAGCAGGACCCACAAGGCGTCCGGGCCGGGATCGGCCTTCTCGCCCGTCGCGTCCAGCGCGGCCGCCAGAGCGCTGGCCAGCACCAGTCCGTAGATGCCACTGAACAGTGCCTGCTCCGGCGGCCGGTGCTGCGCGATCCACCGTGGTGGGACATCCTCAGGGCGGACAGGGTCGGCACGGTCGGGCATCGCATCGCCTCGGTGCGGGGAGGGGACTTAGTCCGGTCACTGCGGGCAGCCGGGGACGGTGCCGGGAGGGGCACACTGGTCGGGCGTGTTGCCGATGACCGGGCTGCCGACCAGGCGGAACGTGCCCATTCCCTGGAACACGCCCCCGCCTGACTCTCCGGCGGTGTTGTCCCGCACGGATGTGCCCACCAGCAGGACGGTGCTGCCGTAGTTCGCGATGCCTCCGCCGTACGTGGTGGCCGTGTTCCACGCGATGCTGCCGCCGGTGACCGTAAGGGGCCCGGTTGCCGTGTAGATGCCGCCGCCCTCGAAGTATTCGGTCGTGTTGTCGCGGATCGTGCTGCCACTGAGCACCGTGGAGCCGAAGTTGGCCAGCCCCCCGCCGGTGTAGGTCGCGTTGTTGTACTTGACTGATCCGCTGGTGACGGTCAGTCGGCCCGTGGTGTCGACGTGGATTCCACCGCCGTCGGAGGCCTGGTTGCCGGACACGGTGGTGGCGGTCAACTGCGCGGTGGCGCCGGACGTCACCGCGATACCGCCGCCGAGATGCGAAGCGGTGTTGCCGGTGACGGCGGAGGCGACCAGGGTGAGTCGTCCGCGGGCCAGGATGCCGCCGCCGTCGGTGCCGGGATCCGCGGTGGCGCTGCCCCCGGACACGGTGATCCCCTGGAGTCTCAGGGAACCCTGGGTGGCGACTTCGGCGATGCGGAACGGTGTGGCCGAGTCGCGTGTGATGGTCGCGGCACTGCCGTAGATGATCAGCTGTCCCGTGACGGTGGGAAGTCCGTTGGCCCCCTCGGGCCCGGATGTCTCGGCGGGAGCGGTGAGCGTGTAGGTGCAGCCGGGCGCGAGCGTGATCACTCCGGCGCCGACGGTGTTGGCCTGGTTGACCTGTCTGATCAGCTCGGTGACGTCTCCGCACGGCACCGTGGCCGCTCGACCCGCCGAGCGACTCTCGGCGGCGGCGGGTGCGGCCAGGCCCGGCACCGATGTGCTCAGCAGCACGGCCAAGGCAAGGCCGCGCATGGTCTTCACGGTCAGCACTGGTTGTCCTCACTTCGTCGGACGGGCGCTCCCGGCCCCGTGGGTCGTCGTCAGCAGTCCACTGTGATCGCGCGCGTGGACCGTGCGCACCCAGTGGGATCCGGACGGGTGAGGGCACGGCTCGGGCCGGCTCGGCGGGCAGCGCCTCCGCGGCAGCCCGCACGTCTGTGCGTGCCAATCGGTCGCCTTTCCCCCCGTACGTGCCGCTCGCCGACAAGCGGTCACGAAAGATGCGTTGGGCCGTTCGTGTGAGCGCGTCAGGAGGGGCTTGCTGCTGGCATAGCCGCGATGAATAACTGGAGCAGATCCGACCGGTGGGCTGCCCGTCCTCGCCGGGGGATGCGGCAGTCGGTCGATCCACCCGCGGCGCTCTCCGGAAGAGTCCGGGTGACCAGGCCGGCATACCGCGATGGGCACCCCCGGTGGGGAACCCGGATCCCGTTCAGCCGGTGCCGTCCGCGGCACCGGCTGACACGGCCCCCGGATCGCACCGTGAAGCCGAGCCCTTCGGGATCCATCACCCTTCGGCATCCATCATCGAATAGGACAAGCAGGCGATTCATCCCTCTTTCGAGTGAGGCGAGTTGACCGCCCTTGTCACTCGATCGGACCTATGAGTCACTGAGAGTGCGAACCGGCGGGCTGCCCATCCCGTGCCGGGGCATGGTTGAGAAGGGCAGCTCTTGCTGGTTATCTCTTTGCCCGGGGATGCCCGAACGCTGCTGTACCTCCCACCCTGGGTGCGGAAGCAGCCGCCTCTTCCCTCGCCCCGTGCCCGGTGACACCGACTGCTCCTCGATCGCCCGGGATGAGAGCAGCAGGCCTGCCTGTCGGCAGGGTTGGTCCGCAGACGCGGCAACCGGTGACCGGGGACCCCTTTGCCGGTTCCTCGCAAGTCTCCACCATCCAGCGAGGAGTGCCCCATGCCCATTTCTCCGAATCAGGGTTCCACCGGCGGCGGAACGCTGGTGACCATCACGGGGACGAACCTGTCCAACACCAGTGCCGTGAAGTTCGGCAGCAAGTCGGCGACCAACATCACCCAGGTCTCACCGACGCAGGTCACCGCCGTCTCCCCCTCCGGGACCGGCACGGTGGGCGTCACCGTGACCACGCCCGGAGGAACCAGCAACCCGGTGTCGTTCTTCTATGTCGGCGCCCCGTTCAAGAGTGCCCTCGGAGCCACCTCCGGGCCGCTGGCCGGCGGCAACACCATCACCATCAACGGCACCGGCCTGTCGACGGCCACCAGCGTCTCCTTCGGCGCTGCGACCGCGACCCCGACCGTGGTCAGCGACAGCCAGCTCTCCGTCGTGGTTCCGGCGGGCGCCGCGGCCGGGCCGGCGGGGGTCAGTGTGACCACCGCCGGAGGCACCAACAACGGCCTGACGTACACGTACATCGACGCCCCGACCATCACCACCATCAGCCCGACCTCGGGCCCGACCTCAGGCGGCGCGGCGGTCACCATCACCGGGACCAACCTCAGCAGCACCGAGTCGGTCACCTTCGACGGCGTCGCCGCGCCGTTCTCGGTGATCAGCGCCACCACGCTGTCGGCGGTCACCCCGCCGGGCACCGCGGGCGCGGTCGACGTGGTGGTGACCAACCCCGCGGGGTCGGCCACCGAAGTCGACGGTTTCACCTACATCGCAGGACCAGGCATCTGATCCATCCGGCAGCCTCCGCGCGACGGAGGCGTTGAACCGCGCCCGGGCGGCGTACCCCTCACGCCGCCCGGGCGACGGGCCGTTCCCCGCCCCCAAGGCCCCTGCTGAGGATCTCCGCGGCGTCGCGGAGCTCCCTCAGCAGGCCCCAAGTGCCCCGATTCGCATCACGAGCGCGTCCTACCGAAGGAGGACAGCCATGGCTGCCCCTGTGGTCGCTTCGGTCAGTCCCAGCCAGGGACCGGCCCCCGGCGGCACCACCGTCACCGTGACCGGTACCGGCTTCACCGGAGCGACAACCGTCCGGTTCGGCGCCAAACCCGCCACCTCGTTCACCGTCGACAGCAGCACCCAGATCACGGCGGTCAGTCCGTCGGGCGCCGGTTCGGTGAACCTCACCGTCACCACCAGTCAGGGCACCAGCATCCAGCAGGTGCCCTTCACCTATGTCACTTCACCGTCCCTCACCCATCTGACACCCACCCAGGGACCGGTCTCCGGCGGCACCACCGTCACCCTCACGGGCACGGGCTTCACCGGCGCGACAACGGTGACCCTCGGCGGCGTCCCCGCGACGTCCTTCACCGTCAACTCGGCCACCCAGATCACCGCCGTCACCCCACCCCACACGGGCGGCGCCGCGGCCGTCACCGTGACCACGCCGGGCGGCACCAGCAACCCCGACAGTCCCAGCGCGTACTTCTTCTACGCCGCTTCTCCCTCGCTCGCCACCGTCACCCCCGCGTCCGGAAGCACAGCGGGCGGCGCCACAGTCGCACTGACCGGCAACGACCTGCTCGGCGCGACGGCGGTGAGCTTCGGTGGGGTGGCCGCGACGTCCTTCACGGTCAACTCGGCCAGCCAGATCACCGCGGTCACCCCACCCCACGCGACCGGCGCCGTGGCCGTCACCGTGACCACCCCCGGCGGCACCAGCAACCCAGCCGGTTACGTCTACCTGACGCTGCCCACCCTGCTCTCCCTCGTCCCCGACCAGGGACCGGCCCACGCGGGCACCGTGGTCACCGTGACCGGCACCGACCTCACCACCACGACCGAAGTCCGTTTCGGTTCCACCCCGGCGGCGTTCACGGTCGTCTCCCCGACCCAGGTCACCGTCGTGGCTCCAGTGGGCGCCGACGGGCCGGTCGGCGTCACCATCACAACCGGCGCCGGTACCAGTAGTCCCCTCACCTACACCCGAATTCCCTCTCCCGGCATCTGATCAGCGGCTCCCGGGGGCCGGGCGGCGGGTTCCCGACTCCGCCCGGCCCCGGCCGTTGCGACGGCAGGAGGCAGCACGGTGGCGAGAACTGACGTCGACCTGGCCGGTGTTCCTTCGTACGCTGGCAGCCACTGCTCGCCCGCCCTCCCCCACCACGCGCCCTCAGAGGACCCGGATGCCGACCGTCAGACTTGTCCAGTACCTGACAGCAGTGGCCATGGTTCTCGCGCCGCTGACCACGACGCCGACCGCACTCGCCACCACCCCGAAGCCCGCCGCCGCCGCGGCCCACGCCCAGACCGTTCGCCCGGCGGCGGACAGCTGGCAGCCGCCGTTGTCCACCCGTGGCCGGTACATCGTCGATGCCCAGGGGCTACGGTTCCGTCTGAAGTCGGCCAACTGGGACGGCGCACAGGGCTCCTGGACAGGAAGCGGCAACACCGCCGATCCCGCCAACCACCACGCGGGCCAGAACTCCTACGGCATACCCCTCGGCCTGGACCGCGTCGCGCTGCCCGAGCTGCTCGCCGACATCCACGAGCTCGGCATCAACAGCATCCGGTTGCCGTTCTCCAACGAGATGATCCGTGCGACGGCTCCCGTGCCGGACGCCGCCGTCGCCGCCAACCCTCGGCTGCGCGACAAGACGCCCCTGCAGATCTACGACGCGGTGGTGGCCGCGCTCACCCAGGACGGCATCGCGGTCATCCTCAACAACCATACGAACAGCTCCCGTTGGTGTTGCGGCGTGGACGGCAACGAACGGTGGAACAGCGGTCAGACCACCCAACAGTGGACCGACGACTGGGTCTTCATGGCCCGCCGGTACGCCACCAACTCCCGTGTCATAGCGGCTGATCTGTACAACGAAGTACGCCGTGACGTACTGGACGACCCCAACTGGGGCGGCGGAGACAGCCACGACTGGTACGCCGCGGCCCAACTCGCCGCGGACCGCATCCTCACCGAGGCCGGCCCCGAACTGCTCATCGTCATCGAGGGCATCAACTGGACCGGCCTGCCCGTCGACGGGCTGCCGCACGACCGCCCCACCCTCACTCCCGTACGCACGCTCTCGCACACCCTCCTGAACGCCCACAAGCTGGTCTACTCGGCCCACTTCTACGGCTACACCGGCCCCCGGCACAGTGGCGCCACCGGAATCGGCGAGACGCACGATCCCCGCTACCAGGACCTGACCCGCGACCAGCTGTCCCAAGTCCTCACCGACCAGGCCTTCTTCGTCACCACGGAAGGAAAGCACTACACCGCGCCCGTGTGGATCAGCGAATTCGGCATCGGAGCCAAGGAGACCGGGGCCGCCGCCCGTGCCTGGTTCGGCAATCTCACCGACTACTTCGCCGACCGTGACGCCGACTTCGCCTACTGGCCCCTCGTCGGATGGGAGGGCCACGACGACTGGGCCCTGCTGCGCTACGACGCCGCCGGGCACCGGTACGGCCTCCTCGACCCCGGCGACTGGCGCCGCACCGCCTGGGATCACCTCATGACGTCCGCGACCCGTACCGGGTACATCGCGCCGGCGCCCGTCTGGCGCATGCTCACCACCGACCACGGCGACCACGTGCGGTCCCTGCGGGTGCGGGCCGGAGGCGACTGGGATCCCGGGGCGTACAAGGCCGCCTGCCCGGACGGCCTGCGGCTGATCGGCCTCAGCCACACCGGCGGCCGCGGCCTGTGCACCGACACGACCGCGGGCGACCTGCGCGCCGCGGACGACGCCCAGACGGTCGTCACCGACGAACGGCATGTCCCTCCAGGCGGTGACTGGGCCGGCGGCTACACCAAACTCCAGTGCCCCGCCCGGCAGTTCCTCATCGGCTACAGCCGTCGCGGTGACCGGGTGTCGGCGGCCCTGTGCGCGACCGCCCGCACCTCACCGGGCCTCAGCGGACGGACCGTCTGGTTCGACCGTTCCGACAACCGGCCCGCAGATGGCACCGGCGGCGACTTCGCCGAGGGCCGCTACAAGGGCCAATGCGCCGCCGACGAGTACGCCGCCGGTATCGCATTCACCACCCGGCTGGGCAGCACGCCTGGCCCCGCGGCCCTGTTGTGCGCCCCACTGCGCCCCTGACCCGCGCCCACCGCAGGGCGGACCGGATCAGGAGGCGCGCCGCCACCACGCGTCTCAGAACCTCCGCCCAATTGTCCTTGATCCGTAACAGAGGGATCCCGGGGCGCCCTTTTTCCGTCCTCACTGGTGCAGGGGGATCCACCAGGACGAAGGAGCAGGGCGGACATGGGGCGGCATGGCGGGCGGGGATGGTACGGCCGGGTATTCGCGGCGGCGGTCGGGGTGACGGCGATGGCCGCCGCCACCTCCGTGTGGACCGCGCAGGCCGGTCCCGTTGAGGGACGGCAGGCAGGCTCGGGCGTCTCCGCGCGGCCCTCCGCACCGGCCGGCAGCGGCGGGGCTCCGGTGTCCGCGGACATCGTCCACGCCTCGGACCACGGCGCCCGGGGCGTCAACATCACCATCGACGACGGGCCGGACCCGGCCTGGACCCCGCAGGTGCTGCGAGTGCTGCGGGACAACGGCGTGAAGGCGACCTTCTGCATGGTGGGCACGCAGGCGCAGGCCCACCCGGACCTGGTGAAGGCGGTGGTGGCGGGCGGGCACCGACTGTGCGACCACTCGGTCTCGCACGACACCACCATGGACGCCAAGCCCGACTCCGCCCAGTCGCGGGAGATCCTGGACGCCGAACGCATGATCACCAAAGCCTCCGGGGGCGTCCGGCCGCTGTACTACCGGGCGCCGGGCGGTGCCTTCACCCCCTACAGCCGGCACCTCGCCGCGTCCCGGGGGATGCGGCCGCTGGGCTGGAACGTCGACTCCAAGGACTTCGAGCGCCCTGGCGCCGACGCCATCATCTCCACCGTCAAGAACGAGATGTCCAACGGCCCGACCGTCCTCTTCCACGACGCCGGCGGGGAGCGCTCGCAGACCGTGGCCGCCCTGCGCGAGGTCCTGCCGTGGCTGAAGCAGCAGGGGTACTCCTTCGGCTTCCCGGTGCGCTGAGCACCGCTCCTCCCCCATCAGGCTGCGGAACCGCTCGTTGACTGCCGCCGGGGGAGGAGATCGGCCCCGTACGAGGCAAGGGCTCGGCCACTTCCAGGGGCGCCACGGCCTCCCTCGCGTCAGGCCGCCTGGGTGAGCTCGGCTCGGCCGAACAGCAGGGCGTAGCCGGAGGGGAGTTGGGCGAGGATGCGGGTGACGAGATCCTCGCCGGCGAGCTGGGCCACGACGCGCAGGACGGTTCCGGTGTCCCAGCGGGTGGTGGCCGCCGTGCCGCCGGTGCGGGACGCCAGGTCCTTGACGAAACCCCAGCCGGTGAGGGGGGCGGTGCTCGGGATCTCGGAGGTGAAGGTGACGGCGGCCTCGTGCGGCAGTCTGGCCGCGAGCTCCACCCGCTCATCGCCCGTGAGTTGGCGCCCGAACGCGGCCAGCACGGCGCGCAGCGTCTCCTCGGCCCGTGCTCGGGTGGGGTAGGCGCCTTCGTACCGCACCCTTTGAAGCATCTGCTCGAACGTCATGCCCGTGGTGGACCGGCACGGCTCCTGCAGGGAAATCATGGGTGACGCGGTTGCCTTTCTCGTCTTGTGTGGTCATGACGTCGGTGACCGCGGGGGCTTGCCCGTCGGCCGCCGACGTCACTCGGTCAGGGGGAGGGTGGTCGCTGACCGCGGGCTATACGCGCTGGGGAAAGCCGAACAGCAGGTCGTAGCCCGCCGGGAGTTGGAGCAGCACCCGGTGGGTGAGCTCTTCGCCCGCGGCGTCCGCGGCCACGCTGAGCACAGCGCCCACGTCCCAGGCCGCGGTCCGTTCGGTCGCTCCTTCGATCCACGCCGCGGTGGCCCGCACGAACCGCTCCGGGGAGAGTGGCTCGTGTGCCTGGAGCGGATTGAGCAGGAGGAGGGCCAGTTCCTCCGGGAGCCGGGTCGCGAGTTCCGCTCGCACCTCGCCCACCAGGTGCGCGCCCAGCAGCGCCAGCACCGTGCGGGCCGCCCGCTCGGCCTCCTCGACGGTCTTGTACTCGCCGCGTTCCTTGACCTGGTCCAGGAACGCCTCCCATCGCATGCCCATCGCTGCTCCCTTGTGTGTAGTGCGGCGAGTGGAGAGCGGAGGACGACCGGGGGGAAGGCCGTCCTCCCGCATCCGGCGCGGCTGGGAGGGGGCTCAGCCGCTGATCTCCTTGTGCGCGGAGCCGCCACCGATGGCGATCTTGCGGGGCTTGGCGCGCTCGGCGATCGGGATCCGCAGGGTCAGCACACCCGCGTCGTAGTCCGCCTTGATGTGCTCGGTGTCCAGGGTGTCGGCCAGCACGACCTGGCGGGAGAAGACGCCCAGAGGACGCTCGGAGAGCTCCATCTGCACGTCGTCCGCCTTGGCGACGGGCCGCCGCTCGGCCTTGACCGTCAGCATGTTCCGCTCGACGTCGATGTCGATCGCGTCCTTGGAGACGCCGGGCAGGTCGAGGGCGATCACGTACTCCTCGCCCTCGCGGTAGGCGTCCATCGGCATCGCCGACGGCCGCGACCAGGTGCCGGTGGTGTTCAGGAGCTGCTGGGTGAGTCGATCGAGCTCACGGAACGGGTCGGTGCGCATCAACATGTGAAACACCTCCAGTGTTCAGGCCAGGCACTTGCTGCCAATGCGGTTCACCTGCCTTCGTTGTAACATGTCGTCCAAGCGATGACAAGTTGAATGTCATCGGAAGGGCGACAGACTTTTGGAGGCCCCGTGACCACGGACGATCGACCCAGTTCCCACGCCCGCGTTCCCACCCCCACGTCCTTCCTCGCGGCCGCGACAGCGCTGAGCACGATCGACGAGGCCCTGCGCACGGCCCGCACGCCGCACGACGGGGATCACCCCGAGCCCGGCCGGACCAGCACGGAGCAGGCACTCGCGACGCTCCTGCTGCTGCGTGAAGTACGCGATCAACTCGCCGAGTGGGAACCGGGCCTGATCGAAGCGGCCCGTGAAGCGGGCGCCAACTGGGCCGACCTCGCCCACCCCCTCGGCGTCTCGAGCCGTCAGGCCGCCGAACGCCGCTACCTGCGCGTGCGCCCAGGCAACCCGGGATCCACGGGCGAGCAACGGGTACGGGCCACCCGGGACCGCCGGGCCGCCGACCGCACCGTGACGGCCTGGGCCCGCGCCAACGCCGCGGACCTGCGCCAGCTCGTCGGCCAGATCACCGCGCTCACCGACCTCCCCGCCGCCGCCCGCACTCCACTCGCCGAACTAACGGCTGCCCTCGCCGACAACGACGCCGCCGCCCTCCTCGGCCCCCTGACGGCTACGCACACGTATCTCGCTGCCGACCACCCCGACCTCGCGGCGCGCGTCGACGGCGTCGCCCGCCACACCGACCGGCTCCGCCGGCACAGCGGGGACCAGCGCCGGAACGGAGCGTGATCACGGCGCCTGGACAGGTCGGCACGGTTATGGCGCGGGTGCTCAGCCGATCAGCGCCTGGGACGGTGATGGCTCGGTTGCTCAGCCGATCAGCGCCTCGGTGATCTGCCGGGTGGTCTGCGCGGCGACCCGGGGATTTATGGCGGCGTAGGAGGTGTAGGCGTTCAGGGCGGTGGTCAGGGCCCAGCCGCGGCCCCGGGTCCACGTGGCGTCGTCCACGCCGAGCGCCTCCCGGAAGGCAGCCCGGCTGTCGGCCGACATCAGGGCGAACGCGATGGTCAGGTCGCAGGCCGGGTCGCCGATGCCGAGCCCGCCGAAGTCGAGGACCGCACTGAGGCGGCCGTCGACGGTCAGCAGGTTGCCGGTGTGGAAGTCGCCGTGGAACCAGACCGGGGAGCGGTCCCATCCGGGGGCGCCGAGCGCCGCGTCCCACAGCTCGGTCATGGCCGCGGTGTCGAATGGGCCGTCGACGCTCGACGGCGGTCCCGTACGAGGAAGCCAATGCCTCGACGGTCGCGACCTCCCCGTCCAACCAGCGGGACACCGCCCACGGCCATGGATAGCCGAAGTCAGGCTCCCCCACCCCCACCGGTTCCGGGATGGCCAGCGGCAGGTGTGGGGCGAGCCGGGGCAGCCACTCGGACTCCTTCCTGGCCTGACCGATCGCGCCGGCATGGCGGGGCAGTCGGACGGAGAGTTCCTCGCCCAGCCGGTAGATCACATGGTCCGAACCGGCCGGGTCGAGCAGTTCGAGAGGCAACGCGGCCCACTGCGGGAACTGCGCTTCGAGCAGGCGCATGACCAGGTGCACATCGATCGCCGGACGGGTGTCCGCGGTGTCCTCGCTTGCCAAGAGCAGCTCCCTGTCGGCCCGCTCCACGTGTCGGGCGGTCTGAGCCATCACAGTGCGTCGCGGGCCGGCCTGTCGACCGGATTTCTCCACCGACCGTCATGCTTGGCCAGCCATGGCCCCAGCTCCCGCCGCGCGACCTGCAGCACCTCGTCCGGGGGTAGTTCATCGGCTCCTTCGACCACCACGAGTCCCCAGTCCTTCCGGCGGACCGAGTCAAGGGTGACCGCCCGCTCGCGCCGCAGGTACGTCACGGCTGACGCGACATCAGTCACCGGCGGGCTGACCTGGTATCCGGCGAGTTTTCCGACGTACCAGTCCAGCCACCCCTCCCCTTCTCTCCTCGCTGCTCGGGACAGAGCCGCCTCGGCGCTCCCGTCGAGAAAGACCATGACAGGGCAGAGCGGGGCCAGCGCTTCCGTGAGGTCGTTCATGAAGGCGTCGATCGCTTCTTCGCCATGCCCCATGGCAAGCAGCGTCGGTATGAACGGCACCAGTGCATCGGCGATCACCACGTCGTCCTCGCTCGCCACAACCGCGTCGACGAACCGCGCCGTCGCCGCGATCAGCGTCCCGAGGCCGACCGTACCCGTCGTCCGGAACTCCTCAGCCACCGCGGCGAACTGCGGCCGGTCCAAGATCTCTTCCTCACGGAAGTGGTCCACCCGCAGCCCCGTGTCCGCAAGCCATCGGGACAACCCCGCGGACACCGTCGACTTGCCCACCCCTGGAGCCGCTCCCCACACCGCGATCACAACCGTCATGGCTGCCGAGCCTAGGGTCGCCGGGCAGCACAGCCAACGGTGTTCGCAGGGTCAGAACCCCAGAGCCTTCTAGGCGAAGTGCCCTGAGGGGCCCGCGGGTTTCGCTTCGCCGGTGCCGCGATGGATCAGGGTGCTGGGGACGGTGACGGTACGTGGTGGCCGGTCGGGGTCGGCGATGCGGTCGATGGCCAGGCGCGCTGCCTGGCGGCCGACCTCCTGCGGGTCGCGGACGACGGCGGAGACGCCGAGGCCCTTGGAGAGCTCGCTCTCGTCGAGACCGATGAAGGCGAAGGTGTGGTGTCCGGCGAGGCGTTCGATGAGGATGCCGGTGCTGATGCCGAGGTTCAGACCGAGGACGGCGGTCGGCGGTGAGGGCGCGCGCAACAGCCGTGTGAGCGCGTCGCGGGCCTGTTCCGGAGTGGTCAGGCCGCCGACGGTCAGGTCCGGGGCATCGGGGAGCCGATGCTGTGCGAGGGCGGCGCGATGGCCGATGAGGCGCTGTGCGGAGCGGAAGTTGTCCAGGCGGCCGACGAGCGCGGCGATACGGCGGTGTCCGAGCCCGATGAGGTGCTCGGTGGCCTGCTGGACGGCCTGGTCGTCGTCGGTCATCACGACGTCGGCGGCAAGGCCGGCCGCGGGACGACCCACCAGGACGACGGGGGTGCCGTAGGTGTGCTCGGGGGCCAGGAAGTCGCGGTGGTCGCCGTCCGGCATCATCAGCAGCGCGCTGACGCGGCGATCGATCATGGCCCGGGCCAGTTCCGGTTCCCGCTCGGGGGTGTCGTCGGTGGAGCCGATGATCAGCTGCAGGTCCGCCCGGCGCAGTTCCCGTTCGGCGCCGGAGGCGACGCCGGCCTGGAAGAGGTTGGTGA
Source organism: Streptomyces sp. NPDC006332 (assembly GCF_040612855.1). Classification (NCBI taxonomy): domain Bacteria; kingdom Bacillati; phylum Actinomycetota; class Actinomycetes; order Kitasatosporales; family Streptomycetaceae; genus Streptomyces; species Streptomyces sp. NPDC006332. The sequence continues at coordinate 98,257 of NZ_JBEXRA010000018.1, read as the reverse complement.
AGCCGGCGGTGACCAGTCCCACGGCTGCCTCACGGCGTCCGTAGCGCAGGTCGCGTGCGATGGGGTTGGGCGAGTAGCCCAGGCGCCGGACCTGTTCCATGACCCGCCGACGGGTGTCGGGCTCCACCCGGGGGGAGTTCTGCAGCGTCCGGGTCACGGTGGCGGTGCTCACGCCGGCCGCCGTCGCGACGTCACGCAGAGTGACCCGTTGTTCCGCCCTGCTCGGCATCGTGCCCCCTCGGATGTGAATTCTGAGCAGATTCACCGCGATGTAACCGTTGACATGCTCCGAGGGCGACCTTAACACTGAGGGCCGTGTTGACGTTTACATAGCCATGTTGACGTTTACATGGCTGAAAGTAATTGATCGTTCAGGAGATTCATGAAGCCCCTACTCACCGACGGGCGCCTGGGTGCGAGCCCGGCCAAGGCGCTGGTCGACCATGTCAACGCCGTCGAACTGGAAGACGAGGTGGCCGCCGCGGAGCACTTCGTCCGTATCGACCTGGCGCACGCCCTGATGCTGACCCAGCAGCAGGTGTTCGGTCCTGAGCAGGGCCGCAAGCTGGTCGGGGCGCTGTTGCGCCTGCTGGAGGGGGACGCGGCGCGGGCACTGGCCGGCGACGCGGCGATCGGCACGATCGCCCTGCAGCTGGAGCAGTACCTGGAGGAGCAGTGCGGTCCGCAGGGCCTGGACATCCAACGGGCGCGCAGCCGCATCGACCAGAAGGCCACCGGGGTGCGCATGGCCGACCGCGCTGCCCTGCTGCAGGTCATGAGCGAACTGCTGCACCTGGGAGAGGTCCTGCTGGAGGCGGCCGCCGAGCACGACGCGGTGATCGCCCCCGGTTACACGCATCTCCAGCACGCCCAGCCCACGACGCTGGGCCACTACTTCAACGCACAGTACTGGTCGGTGTCGCGGAACCTGGCGCGCATGGCGCAGCTGTTCGCACGGCTGAACGAGTGCCCGCTGGGCGGAGCCGCGCACAGCGGCACCGACTGGCCCATCGACCGGCACACCACGGCCGCCTACCTCGGTTTCGCCCGCCCGGTGCGCAACGCCAGGGACGCGGGGCTGTCCGCGTTGGACGCCGGCGCCGAACTCGCCTCGGTCCTCGGCCTGACCCTGTCCGGGGTCAGCAGGTGCGCGTCCGACCTGTTCTACTGGTCGTCCTCGGAGGTCGCTCTCGTACGACTGCACGCGTCGCTGTGCGGAACGTCGAGCATGATGCCGCAGAAGCGCAACCCGATCGTGCTGGAACGCATCCGGGGCCTGGCCGGGGACGCGGCGGGGTGGGGCGCGAGCCAGCTGGGGGTCCTGCACTTCTCGACGTCCACCGACGCCGACCAGGGTTACGTCCACAACCGCCTGCCCGGGTACTGCCGCGAGACGGCGGGCGCCGTCCGGTTGCTGGCGCACGCGGTGTCCACCTTGGAGATCGACGTCCAACGGCTGCGCGCGTCCGCCGGACGGCACTGGTCGACAGCCAGCGCCCTGGCCGACGACCTGGTGCGCTCCCGAGGGATGAGCTTCCGCGCCGCGCACGAGACGGTCGCCCGGTTCATCTCCGCTCACGAAGCGGTCGGCGCGACCGACGCGACGATCCGTCCCGATCTCGCCGACGGCCCCTTGCGTGACTACAGCCCGGAACGTCTGCGCGAAATCCTCGACGTACAGAGCTTCGTCGACAGCCGCCGCAGCGACGGCGGAACGAGCCCGGCCCGGCGGGCGGAACTGGCCGCCGAGGCCGCCGGTGATCTCACGTCCCACAAGGACACGATCACGTCGCTGGCCGACTCGGTGGAACAGGCCGGGGCCCGCCTCGTGCGCGACGCCGTGAGCCTCCTCGGCCGACAACCGACCCGCCAACCCGCCGCCGCCGGAGCCTAGTTGAGCTGACGCCGGTCCCCCTCCCCCGTCCACCTTCCCCGTCCGCTCCCCTTCCCTCCTCGTACCTCTCCTTCTCCTCTCCTCCCCGGCGGAACTGTCCCGCCCCCATCGGCGCTCTCGCCGATCCCCTGTCACGGCGCCCGGTCGGCCATGAGCGTCTTCCGCTCGGCCTGCTCGGCCCGTTCGGCCGAGGGCGCGCACCGTTCGACCCGTGCGCACCTCGGTCCCGTGAGCCCTTCGGTCGGTTCGCCTCTTGCGTCCCCAGGGCCGTTCCATCACGCTCGACAAAGGAGTCCCCCGTGCCCGCATCCGCACCTCATGCCGCGCCCGCAGCGCCCGACAGTGGCGAAACCGCCCCCGAACGCTCGGCCCGGCTCACCGGCCAGCGTGTGGGCGGTGGCTTCACCACCCTGTACATCCTCGCCATCATCGGCGTCTGGATCGCCCTGCTCACCCCGGCCTCGGTCACGCTGTCCCTGCGCATCGCGGACCTCGACCCCGACAACAAGGCCTCCTCCCTGGCTCTGGTGGCGGGCGTCGGCGCGATATTCGCCATGATCGCCAACCCGGTCTTCGGGCACTTCAGCGACCGCTGTACCTCACGCTGGGGCCGACGGCGGCCGTTCATCGTCACCGGCGCCGTCGTGGGCGGCGCGTCCCTGGTCGTCATCGGCCTGGCGCCCAGCCTTCCGGTCGTGCTCGTCGGCTGGTGCATGACCCAGGTCGCGCTGAACGCCGCGATGGCCGCGCTCATCGCCGTCCTGCCCGACCGCGTACCCGAGGAGCGCCGCGGTACCGTCTCCGGCCTGATGGGCATGACCAACCAGGTCGCCACGGTCGGCGGCACCTTCCTGGTCACCGCCACCGGCACCCAGGGGCTGAGCATGTTCGTCGTGCCCTCCCTCCTCGGGCTGGTCCTGGTCGGCGTCTTCGTCTTCTACCTGCGGGAGATCCCTCGCGCCAAGGACGAGGTGGCGCCCATCTCGTGGCGGGAGATCCCGCGCAGCATGTGGATCAATCCGCTGCGCCACCGTGACTTCGCGTGGGCGTTCGTCAGCCGGTTCCTCGTGTGGACCGGCAAGGCACTGCTGCTCACCTACAAGACGTACTTCCTGATGGACCACCTCGGCTACACGGCGGACGAGGCCGCGTCCATCCTGAGCTGGGCCATGCTCGTCCTGGCCATCGGCGTCGTCGTCGGCAGCAACGTCAGCGGATGGCTGTCCGACAGGCTTCAGCGCCGCAAGATCTTCATCGCGGTGGCGTCCCTGGTGTTCGGCGCCGGCATGGTTCTGATCGCCCTCTCCTCCAGCGTGACGGGTTTCGTCGTCGGTATCGCCGTCGCGAGTGTCGGACAGGGCATCTACGTGGGCGTCGACTACGCGCTGGTGGTCTCCGTCCTGCCCAACAGCGAGACCGACGCCGCGAAGGGCATGGGACTGTTCAACATCGCCAACGCCCTCCCGCAGAGCGTCGCCCCCGCCATCGCGCCCCTGTTCCTCGCCATCGGTGGCGGCGGTTCCAACTACGCGGCCCTCTACCTCAGCGCCGCGGGATTCGCGCTTCTGGGCGCCATCGCCGTGGCGTTCGTCAAGTCCACCCGGTGATCAAAGGCCCGGGCGGTGAGAGCGTCGGCGGCGGGCCCACTCGTAGGGGGACGCCGACCGGGCTCGGGTCGCGGGCGCGACACGTTCCTGATCCGCGCGGGTGCGGCCTGCGGATGCCGACCGTCGTCGCCCGGCTGAGGCAGCGGTGCAGCCGTCCATGACGGCCTGCACCGCTAACCGCCGCGGGCCCCGGCACTCAGCCTTCCGTGTGGGCCAGCCACAGGTCCGGGCCGAAAACCTCGTAGCGGATGCGCCGGGCGGGGATGCCGGCCTTGAGCAACTGGGCTCGTACGGCGCGCATGAACGGCAGCGAGCCGCACAGGTAGACGTCCGCGTCCGAAGGCAGATCCACGTCGGCGAGGTCCATCAGGCCGGGGCGGGCGTCCGCTTCGCCGGCAGCGTCCTGCTCGTACCAGAACCGGGCTCGGGCGTCCGGGAGTTCGCCGACGAGGCGGCGGGTGTCCGCGAGCAGGGCGTGGTCGGCCGGTGAGCGGTCGGCGTGCAGCACCGTGACCGGACGAGCGGCGCTGGAGGCTGCGAGGTGTTCGAGCATGCCGACCATCGGGGTGCCGCCGATACCGGCCGATATCAGCAGCAGCGGGCTGTCGGCTTCGTCAAGCACCACATCGCCGAACGGTGCGGACAGGGTCAGTTCGTCGCCGGTCGACACGGTTCGGTGCAGTTGGTTGGACACCTCGCCCTCGGGAGCGTCCGCCACGCTCGCGACCCGTTTGACGGTGATGCGACGCAGCTTGTCGCCGGGGGCGTTGGACAGGCTGTACTGGCGCAACTGGTGGACGCCGTCGGGCATCTTCACCCGGACGCTGACGTGCTGGCCGGCGCGGGCGGGCGGCACCGGCGCGTCGTCGGCCGGGCGCAGCAGGAAGGAGACCGCGTCGGGTGTTTCGTCCCGTCGCTCCACCACCGTCCACTGCCGCCACGGTCGCCGGGGGTCGACCTGCGCCTCCTGGTACAGGCGGGCCTCCTGGGCGATGAGCGCGCCGGCCATGAGCCAGTACACCTCGTCCCAGGCGGCGGCGACCTGCGGCGTGACCGCGTCGCCGAGCACCTCCACGATGGCGCGGAACAGGTACGTGTGGACGATCGTGTACTGGTCCTCGGTCACGCCAAGTGCGGCGTGCTTGTGGGCGATCCGGGACAACAGCGCGTCGGGGCGGGTGTCGGGCTCGGCGAGCAGGGCCTGGGCGAAGGCGGCGATGGACCCGGCGAGAGCGCGACGTTGGTCGCCGTTGGCCTGGTTGCCACGGTTGAACAGTCCGTCCAGGAGTTCGGGTCGCTCGGCGAACATGGTGTCGTAGAACCGCGCCGTGATCTCGTCCAGCGCTCCGCCGACGGCGGGCAGGGTGGCACGGACGACAGGTGCCGACTCGGGCGAAAGCATGGATCTCCTCGACATCGGGTGTACGCGGGAAACGCGGCGCATCACCGCGGCCGGGCTCCGCCCGTGTCGCAGATCGACCGTCAGCCTTGGCGATGGCACCGTCTGTTCGAATCCAGCCGGGCACTCGGAGGCCGGGACCGTCGGCCCGGTCACCGCACGGGAGTTACCCCGCGCGGCTCCGCCAACAGTCACCTCACAGTGTCGGCATTTGTTCACTGACCGGTCACCAGCGACCGGAAGTCCAAACACACCGACGGGCGATCAGCACAGTCGCTTCGTAGCACCGGACTGGTCCTCCGCGCGGATGGCAGCCGGGCCCCGGAGCGTTTCGGGACCCGCCGGGCCCCGGAGCGATTCAGGACCCGCCGGGGCCCCGGAGCGCTTCAGGTCGCCACCGCGCCCGGCGGGGCGCCGGTCGGTTCATCCCGTCCCGTATCCGCCGCCCGAGAGGGTCCGCAGCGCCGAGGTCACGGCGTCGGCCATCGCCCGGCGCGCCGCGGTGAGGGCCGGCCGGGGGTCGACAGCCGTCGGGGCCTCGGCGAGGGTGTCGCGGATCGCGCCGGTGAAGGCGGCGTTCAGTGCCGTACCGATGTTGACCTTGACCATGCCGGCCGCCACCGCCTGCCGTAGTTCCGCGTCGGGCACCCCCGTCGAGCCGTGCAGGACCAGCGGCACGGGGACCGTCTTGGCGAGGCGGGCGATGAGACCGTGGTCCAGGCGGGCGGTGCGCGTGGTCATCGCGTGGGAGCTGCCGACCGCGACGGCCAGTGCGTCGACCCCGGTGGCGGACACGAAGTCACGGGCCTGATCGGGGTCGGTACGTGCCGAGGGTGCGTGCACTCCGTCCTTGCCGCCGATCTCGCCGAGCTCCGCCTCCAGCCACAGGCCCTGGGCGTGCGCCCACCGCACCGCGGCGCGCGTGGCGGCCACGTTCTCGGCGTGCGGCAGTGCGGACGCGTCGAACATGACGGACCCGAAGCCGCAGTCCGCGGCGCGGCGCAGCAGCGCTTCGTCCGTGACGTGGTCGAGGTGCAGGGCCACCGGCACGGCGGCCGCCTCGGCGAGCGCGGCGGTGGCGCGGGCTATCGGGGCGAGCCGGCCGCCGTGAAACCGCACGGCGTTCTCGCTGATCTGGCAGATGACCGGGCAGCCCACGGCCTCCGCCCCGTTGACCACGGCCTCCGCGTGCTCCAGGGTGATCACGTTGAACGCGCCCACGGCCCGCTTGTCCTGGCACGCGGAGTTCACCACGTCGGCGGTGGAAGTCAGCGGCACGGACGACCTCCGGAACGACTGGCCAGGTTCGCGGCACACGAGGACAACGACAGCGGCAGCGATAGAGGCAAGGACAGCGGTAGGGGCTTGCGAGCAGTGCAGGGTTTTGCTCGTTTGGCGACCATAAAGACCCAATCAAGCGCTGTGGTTTCATGGAGGTGCGCACATCGTGGCGCACACCACGGACGGGGAGATGTGACATGGCGGCACCGCAGGCCCGGTGGAGCGCGCTGCTGGAGATGCTGACGCGCGACGGGCGGATCGAAGTCGAGCCGGCTGCCGAGGAGTTGCGGGTCTCCGCCGCGACGATCAGGCGCGATCTCGACGAGCTGGCGCGCCAGCAGATGGTCACCCGCACGCACGGCGGAGCGGTCCTCAACGCGATCGCCTACGACCTGCCGCTGCGCTACAAGGCCGCGCGCAACGCCCCGGAGAAGGAGCGGATCGCGCACGCGGCCGCCGGGCTGGTGAAGGCCGGCGCCGTGGTGGGCCTGAACGGCGGCACCACGACCACCGAGGTGGCACGGGCGCTGGCCACCCGCGCCGACCTGAGTTCCGGCGGCGCGGAGACGGCGGTCACCGTGGTGACCAACGCCCTGAACATCGCCAACGAGCTGGTCGTACGGCGACACGTCAAGCTCGTGGTGACCGGCGGGGTGGCCCGGCCGGCGTCCTACGAGCTGATCGGGCCGCTCGCCACCGAACTGCTCGCGGAGATCGCACTGGACCAGGTCTTCATCGGAGTGGACGCCATCGACGTGGCTCACGGGGCGACCGCCCACCACGAGGGCGAGGCCAGCATCAACCGGGCACTGGCCCGCCGCGCGCAGCAGGTCGTCGCGGTCGCCGACTCCTCCAAGCTTGACCGACGGGCCTTCGCCCGCATCTGCCCGGTGGAGGACATCGACGTCCTGGTGACCGACAAGGCCGCCTCGGACGAACTGACCGAGTCGTTCGCGGCGGCCGGCGTGGAGGTCATCCGCGCCTGACGGCGCGTGCCTCTCCCCTGCCGGCCACGGCCCTGGCTCCGATGTCGATCCCGGCGTCATCCCCGGACGCCGCCCGCGGTCAGGCCGGAGACCAGGTGGCGCTCCACGAAGACGAACAGCACCACCACGGGCACGATCGCGACGATCGACGTGGCGAACAGGTACTGCCACTGCTCGTGGTACGAGGTGACGAAGCCGGGAATGGCCCTGGTCAGCGTCATCCGGTTGCTGGACGAGGTGATCGTGAGGGCCACCACGTACTCGTTCCAGGCGCCGATGAAGGTGTAGACGAGCGCGGTCACCACACCGGGCATCGCGAGCGGCAGGACGACACGGGTCAGGGCACCGAACCGCCCGGTGCCGTCGAGCCAGGCCGCCTCTTCCAGTTCCTTGGGGATGCTGGCGAAGTAAGCGTTGAGGATCCACACGCAGAACGGCAGGTTGAACGCCGCGTTCACCAGGATGAGGCCCTCGGCGGTGTCGGTCAGGTCGAGGCTGACCATCTCCCGGTAGATGCCGACCAGCAGCGCGGTGGGCGCGAACATCTGCGTGACCAGGACGAGCAGCAGGAAGGCGCCGCGCCCGCGGAAGCGGTGCCGGGCGGTGTAGTACGCGGCGGGCAGCCCGACCGCGAGGGTGAGCAGCGTCGCCGCCCCGGCGATGTACAGAGAGAACAGCAGTGCGTCCGCGACGCGCGGGTCGGTGAGCGACCAGATGTGGGTGAAGTTCGACCACTGCCAGTGGGAGGGCAGATAGGACGGCGGCGACTCCATCAGTTCGGGCGTCGGTTTGAGCGCCGTGAGCAGCATTTCCGCGTAGGGCGCGAGGAACGCGAGCGCGACCAGCCACCCGGCGGCGGTGAGCAGGACCGTACGCAACTTCATCGGTGGCCGCACCCTGCGCGGCGCGGCTTTGCGGGTGATGACGTCGGTTCTGCTCACGCGGTGTCCTCCTGTCGGCGGACGACGCGCAGATAGACCAGCACCACAGCCATCACCAGCCCGAAGTTGACGACGGCCATGGCGGCCGACTCCCCCACCGACTGGTTGTCGAAGGCGAGTTTGTACAGGTAAGTGGTGGTCGTGTCGGTGGTGAAGCCGGGGCCGCCGCGCGTCATGGCCCAGATGATGGGGAACGAGTTGAAGACGTTGATGACGTTGATGATCGCGGCGACCACCAACGAGGGCCGCAGCAACGGCAGGGTGATGCCCAGGTAGCCGCGGACCGGGCCGGCGCCGTCCACCCGCGCCGCCTCGTACACCTCGGCGGGGATGCTCTGCAGACCGGCCAGCAGGACGAACGAGGTGAACGGCAGCGAGACGAAGACCGCCACGCCCATCATCGCGGCCAGTGCCTGCCCCGGATGTGCCAGCCAGTTGATCGGGGCGTCCAGCACGCCGAGGTCCATGAGCACCCGGTTGATGACGCCGTAGAAGTTGTTGAGCATCCAGCGCCAGATGAGCGCCGTCATCAGCACGGACGACGCCCAGGGCACGATCATCGCCCACCGCACGAGCCGGCGCCCGGGGAAGTTGGCGTTCATCAGTTGGGCAAGGCCGAGAGAGACCAGGATCGTGACGGTGACGACTCCGACGACCCACACGAGGGTGCGCAGCAGTACTCCGGGCAGGTCACTCTCGGCGAACAGGTCGGTGTAGTTGTCGACTCCGGCGAACCCCTGGGACAGTCCGGTGGAGCTCACCCGCGTCAGGGACGTGCGGATCATCTCGATGATCGGCCAGACGACCATGGTCAGGATGAGAAGGACCGCGGGACCGAGCCACAACAGGGGTTCCAGCGCGCGCCATGTCCTGCGACGGCGGCGCGGCGGGGGCGGCGCCGTCGCCACCGGGGCCGGTTGTTCGGCCCCGGTGGCGCTTGCGGTGACATCGTGTACGGCCACCGAAGTCAGTCGCCCTTCTGTGCGGTCTTCTGGATCTCGCCCAGGACCTTCGCCGGGTCGCCGCCCGCCACCCCCGTGCCGATGCGCTGTTTCACGGCGCCGTCGACCGCGGCCCACGCCGGGTCGTCGGTGGGGGCGAACTCGGCGCTGGAGAGGGCGTCGACGAACGGCTTGTAGTAGGCGGCGTTCTTGCTGTCGGAACTGAGCACCGCACCGGCCGAGTCGGTGACCGACAGGAACCCCTCGGTGGAGACGAACTTGGCGGCGTTCTCCTTCTGGTAGAAGAAGTCGAGGAACTTCTTGACCGCCGCCTTGTTCGACCCGTCGCTCTTCTTGAACGCGACGAGGTAGTCCTGCACGCCGAGCGTCTTGTGGGTGCTGCCGTCCTTGCTGGGCAGGGCCGCGACGCCGTAGTTCAGTTTGGCGTTGACCGGGTCGATGAAGCCCTTCCGCATGAAGACCGCCCCGTTGAGCATGCCGATCTTGCCCTGAGCGAACTGGTTGAAGACGTCCTTGCGGTTGGTGGCCTCCGGGTTGGGCTGGGTGACCTTCTCCTTCGTCAGTTTCCGCAGATAGCTGAGCGTGTCGACGTTGGCCTGCTGGTCGATCGCCCACTTGCCCGAGGCGTCGGTCCAGCCGCCGCCGTTGTTCATCGCCCAGATCTGGAACTCGGCCTGGGCCTCCTCGGGGCCCAGGGGCAGCCCGAGGCCGATGTAGCCGGCCTGCTTGATCTTCTTGGCGTCGGCCTCGACCTCGGCCCAGGTGGACGGCGGCTGGGATATGCCCGCCTTGGCGAAGATGTCCTTGTTGTAGAAGAACAGGCGCGCGCTGGAGATGAAGGGCAGGCCGTACTGGGCCCCCTTGAACTGGGCCTTCTGCCGGAACAGCGGGAGGAAGTCGGCCAGCACCTTGGGGGAGACGACGTCCTGCGCCCTGTGGACCAGGCCGTCGCGGGCGAAGTCGGAGAACTTGTTGTAGTTGAGGATGTCCGGTTCCTGCTTGGTCTGGACGTACGTCTTGACCTTGGAGTCCATCTGCTCCCAGTCGACGACTTCGAGGTTCACCCGGTAGCCGGGGTTCGCCTTTTCGAAGTCCTTGATCAGCGCAGTCCAGTAGGCCTGGGTGTCGTCGTCGTACTTCGCCGCGACGAACCTGATCGTCTTGCCGTCGGATCCGCCGCTGTCCGAGGAGCTGCCTTTGCCACAACCGCTGAGGGCCAGTGCCAGGGCCAGCCCCCCGGCGAGGCCCGCGAGGTGCCGTTTCACGGAGTACCTCTCCGCACGCATGGCGTGCTTGGTTCAAGCGCGTGCTCGCCTGATTGCGTGCTCGCTTGCTTGTTTATGCTCGATTCTTAGTGCTATCAATCATCTAACGACATGATGCTTAATGAAACGCGCACGGTGTCAAGGGCCGTCACATCACGTATCGGTCACACCGTGCGCCGAGAGGGGAGTCCCCCGATGAGTCAGACCGACATCGAGATCGCCACCCAGCCCGACTGCTGGCGGCAGGCCGTGGCACTGGCCGGGAGCCCCGACGGCCCCGTCTCCGCCTCGCTGCCCAGGCCCGGCGAGCGGGTGGCCGTCGTCGGATGCGGGACGTCGTGGTTCATCGCCCAGGCGTACGCGGCACTGCGGGAGTCGGGCGGCCACGGCGAGACCGATGCCTTCCCCGCCTCCGAGATGCCGGACGGGCGGAACTACGACCGGGTGGTCGCACTGACCCGGTCCGGCACCACGACCGAAGTGCTGGAGCTGCTCGGCCGACTGCGCGGGCGCACCCCCACGACCGCGGTGACCGCGGTGCCGCGGTCGCCTGTGACGGGGCCGGCGGACGCCGTCCTCGTGCTCGACTTCGCCGACGAGACCTCGGTGGTCCAGACCCGGTTCGCCAGCACCGAACTGGTGGTTCTGCGGGCGCACTTGGGCGAGGACCTCGGGAATCTGCCGGAGCAGGGGGACTCGGCGCTGGACGAACCGCTGCCGGACGGGGTGCTGGAGGCCGAGCAGTTCACCTTCCTGGGGCAGGGCTGGGCGTACGGGATCGCCCAGGAGGCGGCGCTGAAGATGCGCGAGGCGGCGGGCGCCTGGACCGAGGCCTACCCGGTGATGGAGTACCGGCACGGCCCGATCAGCGTCACCGCACCCGGCCGGGTGGCGTGGTGGTTCGGGGACCCGGCCGCCCTGCCGCTCGGTCTCGCCGACGAGATCGCGCGCACCGGCGGTCAGTTGGTGGCGCTCGGCCGGGACCCGCTGGCAGATCTCGTCGTGGTGCACCGGCTGGCCGCCGCCCTCGCCTCGACGCGTGGGCTGGACCCGGACAATCCCCGCCATCTGACCCGTTCCGTGATCCTGGCCTGACCGGGCGTCCACCGGAAGGATCTCGGGGCACGCAGAATTTACCCGTCTGTTACGAACGGTTTCCGGGCCCGCCGAGGCCGGTCAGCGGGACCCGGAACCGACCGCCACCAGGGACAACAGCAGCTCGACGACACCCCTTGGGGCACTCGGAGCGCCACGTTCCCCACATGTTGACAGGTGGTGGTTCTCGCAAGAGCATGTGCGAAATCGCTTGGAATCTTGCATCTGCACGCAGTATCAAGCAGACCGCAGCCCTGGCGGGCACCGCGCTTTTCAGTGACCGTGCGCTCCGCACGCCACCCGGCACCACGCACCGCCGCTCCTGAGCCACCGTCCTGTCCGACAGGAGGACACGAGTGCACGCCCGACTGAGCAGTCCCGGCGGCCTGTTGCTCGCTGCCGCACTGACCGCCGCCATGCTGATGGCGCCCCTCACCGGCTCCACCGCCGCGGCCACGGCCGCCGACCCCACCGGCACCGCCATCGACGGGCCGAAGGTGGCCCGCACCGCGAACGCCGTCACGGTCTCCGTGCCGGCCTCGGCCGGCGCCCCCGGCTACACCCTCGACGTGGCCACCGACGAACTCGCCCTGACCACGCGCCGCGCCGGGAAGACGGTGCTCGCCACCACATCCGGCGACACCGGTGCCCTGCGCTTCACCACGGCCGACGGCACCTGGCAGCACGCGACCGGTGTCACCGACTGGACGTGGAAGAACGGCGTCCTGACCGTCACCGCCGACAGCACGCTCGACGGCGCCACGGTTCAGGCCCGGATCACCCCCGGCGCCGACCGCTACCAGCTCGACTGGGACGTCCACGGCGGCTCACCGACGCAGCTGGGCCTCACCTACGACCTGTCATCGGCCGGTCACTGGTACGGCCACGGCGAGGCGGAGACCCCGCAAGGCGGCCCCGGCGTCAACCAGCCCTGGCCGCTCGAGGCCGGCGAGGTCGACCACAAGGCCTTCGGCCCGGCGTCGTACAACATGATCGACCCGTTCTGGTACACCTCCAAGTCGACCGGTCTGCGCGTCGACACCGGGAACGTCATGGACGTGGCGCTCAACAAGGGCAAGGACGGCCTCGGCACCTTCATCGTCGAGTCGCCCGACACCTACAAGGCCACCGTGTTCGTCGAGTCGACCCCGCGGGACGTCTACCGCGACTACATCGGCATCGTCGGCAAACCCACCAAGTCCGACGCCCCGTACGAGCAGTACGCCAAGCCGCTGTGGAATTCCTGGGCGCAGTTCTACACCAAGGTCGACCAGGAGAAACTGCTCGACTACGCCACCGACCTCCACGACAACGGTCTGGACGGGCACACCATCCAGCTCGACGACAAGTGGGAGTCGAACTACGGCAATCTGACCTGGGATCCCAAGACGTTCCCGGACCCCAAGGGCCTCTCCAAGAAGATCCACGACATGGGGTTCGACTTCGGTGTCTGGGTCACCCTGTGGATCAACCTGGACTCCGCCAACTACCAGTACGCGGTCGACCACGGCTATCTGCTCATGGACGCCAAGGACAAGACCAAGCCGTGTGACGTGACCTGGTGGAACGGCGAGGCAGGGATCATCGACCTGGCCAACCCCGAGGCCAAGGCCTGGTACGAGGGCAACCTCAAGTCCCTCATGGACACGTACGACATCGACGGGCTGAAGTTCGACACCCGCTTCTTCGACGAGAAGTGCGCGCCGCGCGAGGGCTCCGAGGCCACGGACTACCAGAAACTCGGCACACAGCTCGCCGACGAGTTCGACCTCCAGGGCGCAGGTATCCGGGTGCACTGGAACAAGACGGCCCACGAGGCCGGCTTCGTCACCCGTCAGGTCGACAAGGGCACCGGCTGGGACTCCCTGCGCGCCTCCGCCTCCCAGAACCTGGCCATCTCCACCATCGGCTACCCGTTCGTCGAGTCCGACATGATCGGCGGTTCCGGCGGCCAGCCCGCACCGACGAAGGACGTACTGGTGCGGTGGGCGCAATCCGCCTCGCTGATGCCACTGATGTACGCCTCGACCTCGCCGGTCGACACCAACGACACCACCACCGGGCAGAAGGTCGACTACGACCAGGAGACGGTCGACCTCTACCGGCAGGCGATCACAACGCACGAGAAGCTCGCCCCCTATATCTGGGACCAGGTGCAGAGCACCCTGAAGACCGGCGATCCGATCATGCGGCCGCTGTTCTTCGACTTCCCGAAGGACGAGGCGAGTTACACGGTCGCCGACGAGTGGATGCTCGGCCCGGCCGTGCTGGCCGCGCCGAAGCTGAGCACCGGTGCCACCCGCTCCGTCCATCTGCCGCCGGGCACCTGGTACGACGTGAACCAGGGCACCGTGATCCGCGGTCCCCAGACTCTCAAGGGGTACGCGGCGCCGCTCGGCGTCACCCCGGCCTTCGTCAACCTCAAGGCCCAGGGCGCGGACAAGGCCATCAAGGCGCTCAAGCGCGCCGACGCGCCGGCCGCCTCCGTCCTGATCACCCCGGACGCCCCGGCCACCGACGCCGGCAAGCCGTTCGAGGTGACCACCGACGTGACCAACTGGAGCACCGGGACCCTCACGAGCGTCAAGGCGGCCCTCGGTCTGCCCGACGGCTGGAACGCCAAGGCGGCCGGCCCGACCACCGCGAGCTCCCTCAAGAACGGCGCCACACTCACCACCACATGGACGGTGACCCCCGCCGCGGACGCCCGCTGGGGCAGCCACGACCTCACCGGCACCGCCACCTACAACGGATCCAACGGATCGCAGAAGGTGTCGGACACCGTGCAGGCGCAGGTGAAGGCCGCCCCGGGCAGCGTGCAGCCGCCCTATCTGACGACCGACACCACCTCCGAGGATCCCCAGTACGCCCAGGCCGGTGACCAGTTCGCCATCTGGGCGGGCGGCCAGGACCTGTCCGGCTGGAAGGACGAGAAGGGCGTCATCTACCGCGACGAGGCGGCCGGCGAGAAGTCCACCGTGCAGGCCCAGTTGGTCTCCCAGAACAGCGCCTCACCGGTCGGCAAGGCGGGCATCGCGCTCGCCAACGACCTGACCGCACCCGAGAAGGGCGGTTACGCGGTGCTGGTCATGACCCAGAGTTACGGCCTGGAGTTCATGACGGACAGCGACGGCGACGGGAAGCTCGACACCTGGGCGGGCGGTGGCTCCACCTATCACCCGGCGTACCTCAAGCTGACCCGGGACGGCACCACCTACACGGCGTACGCCAGCAAGGACGGCCAGACCTGGTCGCAGGTCGGCACCGCCCAGGTGCCGTCGGCCGCCGGCACCGAAGACGCCGGGATGGTCGCCAGCGCGGCCAACGTCAACTACCCCGGCGAGAACATCGAAGCGGTCTTCAGCGGATTCTCCGTCACCTCCTGACACACCGGTATCACCAGCACCACCCCCGGTCTCCAGGCAGGCCCCCTCCCCCTTAGGGCCTGCCGGGGACCATCCCCGCTTCCCGACAGTCCTCCCGCCCCGGGGTTCCGCCGGGGACCACTCCCCGCACCTCCGTGAGAGAGGGAACCCAGTCCCATGGCACGTACGTCCTCACTCGCCGCCGGCTTTGTCGCAGGCGTCGTCGTGGCCGCGAGCACCACCGCGATCGCCGTCACCGGTACGGCGACCACCAGCACCGACCCCAACTCCAAGGCCACCACCACCTGGCTGACCGTCAAGGTCGCCGACGCCATGGGCACCAGGGACACCATCACCTGGGTTCCCACCGGCTCCTTCGCCGGCTCCGCGGAGGAGCGGGTCCCGCGCTACCCGATGACTCCCGTCCAGGGCAAGGACACCAAGGAGCTGAAGCTCTCCGCCGTGCGCAACGAGCAGGTCTCGGCGCAGCTGGCGATCGCCTCCGGCCAGGACCTCGACGACGTCAATGCCGTGGTCGGCGACCTCACCGGGCCCGGCGGTGCGAAGCTGTCCGGTGCCGACACCCAGGTCCGGTTCGTGAAGTACGTGCCCGTGCAGCGTTCCAAGAGCGAGGTCGACTGGTCCGCCACCATCGACCAGGTCAGCTCCGGCAAGGAGGTGTCCGGCGACCGCAATCCCGATGTGGTCGGCGACCCACTGGAGGAGAGATCCTCGGTGGACGTGCCCGCGTACGCGGCGCAGCCACTGTGGTTCACCTTCCACATCCCCAAGGGGGCCAGGCCCGGCACCTACACCGGCACGGTGAAGGTCAACGCCGACGGCCGTACCCAGAGCACGTACCCGCTGACCATCGAGGTCGCGGACGCGAGCGTGCCCGACCCGAAGGACTACAGCTTCTTCCTCGACGTATGGGCACAGCCGGAGACGATCGCCAAGAACTACGGCGTCAAGCTCTGGTCCGACGAGCACTGGAAGCTGATCGAGAAGTACAACCGCGATCTGGCCTCGCGCGGCCAGAAGGTCATCAACACCACCATCGTCGACAACCCGTGGCACCACCAGTGGTCGCTCGGCACCCGACAGTCGCAGACCGCCACGCCGTACACCAGCATGGTGGGCTGGGCCTGGAACGGTAAGACGTTCTCCTTCGACTTCAGCCGCTGGGACAAGTACGTCGAGACCGCCAGACGTGCCGGTCTCGGGCCAGACATCGGCGCCTTCTCCATGCTGGCCTTCCAGGACCAGGAGCACCTCACCTACACCGACACCAGCACCGGCAAGACCGTCTACGAGAACGTCGACCTGGGCGGCGACCGCTGGCGTCAGGCGTGGGGTACCTTCCTTCCGGCCTTCGAGAAGCACCTGAGGGCCAAGGGCTGGCTGAACGACACCTACCTGTCCTTCGACGAGCGGCCCATCGACACCATGACGGTCGTCAAGAACTTCGTCCACGAGGTCGCGCCGGCCTTCGACGACCGCATCTCCGTGGCAGGTTCGATCAACACCGAAGGTGTCGCGTCCAACCTGTCGGTCGACTGGGGCGGCATCGACGCGATGACGAAGGAGAAGGTGGAGGAACGGCGCAAGGCCGGAAAGATCACGACCTTCTACGTGTACGGCTCGCCGGCCCACCCGAACACGCTGTCCTACTCGCCCGCCGTCGAGTCGCGGATGCTGCCCTGGATCTCCGCCCAGCGGGACATGGACGGCTTCCTGCGCTGGTCGTACAACAGCTGGACCAGCGATCCCTTCAAGCAGCCTGTGTACATCTTCACGCAGGGCGACGAGTACCTGGTCTACCCGGGCAAGGACGGCCCGATGTCCAGCATCCGCTGGGAGCAGCTGAAGGAGGGCATCGAGGACTACGAACTCGTCGCCCAGCTGCGGAAGAAGGACGGCGGCACCGACAGCGACGCGTTGACCGAGGCGCTCACCACCGCGACCCGGAACCTCGACGGCCGGACAAAGGACGTGGGCGACATCGAGACCGCGCGGGCGGCAGTCGTGAAGGGGCTGACGTCATGAGGGGCAAGTGGAGATCTCTGCTTCTTGCCGGAGCGCTGACTGCCATGTCCCTGTCCGGCGCGGGTGTCGTGACATCGGCCCAGGCGGATCAGCAGACCCCGGCGCGGCACACCGTCACCTACGACCAGTACTCCGTGCGGGTCGACGGAAAGCCCCTGTACATCTGGGGCGCCGAGTTCCACTACTTCCGGCTGCCCAGCCCCGACGCGTGGCGCGACGTCCTGCAGAAGATCAAGGCGGGCGGATTCAACGCGGTCTCGCTGTATTTCGACTGGGGCTACCACTCCTCCAAGCCGGGCTCGTACGACTTCACCGGCACCCGTGACGTGGAGCGGCTGCTCGACGAGGCCGAGCGCGCGGGCCTGTATGTGATCGCCCGACCGGGCCCGTACATCAACGCGGAGGTCTCCGGCGGCGGCATGCCTGCCTGGCGGTCGACACAGGCCGGCGTGAACCGTACCTCCGAGCCGGAGTACATGAAGGCGGCCCGGGAGTGGATGAGCCGGATCAACCCGATCATCGCGCGCCACCAACTCACCCGTGGCACCGGTTCGGTGATCCTGTACCAGATCGAGAACGAGTACCAGGGCGGTCGCCACGACGCCGACTACATGCAGACCCTCATCGACTGGGCGAAGGAGGACGGCATCGATGTGCCCACCTTCGTCAACGACGGCGGCGCCAACCAGAACTGGGTCAGCGGCAAGGGCGCCCCGGACATCTACGGCTTCGACGCCTACCCGCAGGGCTTCGACTGCAAGGACCCCGACACCTGGAAGAACCTCCCCGACTACTCGTACGTCAACGAGTGGAAGCCCGAGTCCCCGCTGATCATCCCGGAGGCACAGGGAGGCGCCTTCGACCCCTGGGGCGGCACCGGATACCAGGACTGCGCGAAGCTCACCGGCACCGACTTCACCCGGGTGTTCAGCAAGATGAACATCGCCGCCGGGGTGAGCGGCCAGTCCTTCTACATGACGTACGGCGGTACCAACTGGGGCTGGCTCGCCGACCCCAACGCGGTCTACACGTCGTACGACTACGGTGCCCCGATCAACGAGTCCCGCCAACTGACCGACAAGTACCAGGAGTTCAAGCGCCTCGGCTACATGGTCAACTCCGTCACCTCGCTGGCGCGCACCGACAAGGCCGAAGCCCCGACCCCGACCGACGACGCCCTGCGCATCGACCGGCGCGTCAACCCCGACGACGGCACCCAGTTCTTCACCGTGCGGCACGCCGACACCCGCGTGAAGGACAAGGACGAGACCACCCTCTCCCTCTCGGGCAAGGACGGCGACTACCCGCGCGTACCCCAGCAGGGAACGATCACCGTCGACGGCCGGGACGCCAAACTCCTCGTCGCGGGCTACGACCTGGGCGAGAAGCAGCGGCTCGTCTACTCCACCTCGGAGATCATGACGCATGCCCGGATCGGCGACCGGGAGGTGGCACTGCTGTACGGGCGTGCGGGCGAAGCCGGCGAGACCGTGCTGCGGTACACCGAGCGCCCCCAGGTCAAGGTCCTCAGCGGCGACGTCACCACCACCTGGGACGCCGCACGCGGCGACCTCCGCCTGAACTACACGCACAAGGGCCTGGCCCGCGTGCTGGTGAACGGCATGGAACTGCTGATCGCCGACACCGCCGAGACAGCCCACTGGTGGCGGCAGGACACCGCCGCGGGCCCGGTACTGGTACGCGGACCGTCCCTGGTCCGTACGGCCGAACAGGCGGACGGCACACTGAAACTGACCGGCGACTCCACCAAGGCCGCGAAGATCGAGGTCATCGCGGACGCCCAGAAGGTGACCTGGAACGGCCGCGCTGTCGCCGTCACCCAGGCGCCGCTCCCGGTCGCGCTGCCCGCGCTGACGACGTGGAAGTACAAGGAGGAGGCACCGGAGGCCGCTCCCGGCTTCGACGACTCCACCTGGACCACCCCCGACCACCTCACCGCCAACAACGCGGCGCTGGCCGGGTCGCTGCCGGTTCTGGCGATGGACGAGTACGGCTTCCACCACGGCGACGTCTGGTACCGCGGCCGGTTCAAGACCACCGGCGGGGCGACCGCGCTCGCCCTCGACGCCAAGACCGGCAACACCGGCCAGTACGCGGTGTGGCTCAACGGCCGCTACCTCGGCAGCTCCGGCGACGGCGCGCACACCTTCGACATCCCGGCGGGCACGCTGAAAGCCGGTGGAGACGGCGGGGACAACGTCCTCTCCGTCCTCGTGGAGAACGCGGGCCACAACGAGGAATGGGGCCACGACTACTCCAAGGAGCCGCGCGGTCTGCTCAGTGCCGAGGTGATCGGCGGGGCCTCCACCCTCACCTGGAAGATCCAGGGCGACCGGGGCGGCGAGGACCCGGTGGACACCGCCCGGGGGCCGTACAACAACGGCGGGCTGTACGGAGAGCGGGCCGGCTGGTCGCTGCCTGGATACTCCGACGGCAGCTGGAAGGGCACCACCCTCTCCCAGCAGACCGGGAAGACCGGGCCCGGGGTGCGCTGGTACCGCACCTCCGCCCCGCTCGACCTGCCGCAGGGCCAGGACAACGCGCTCGCACTGGATCTCGCCGAAGCCGGGGGCAAGACCGGCTACCGCGCCCAGATCTTCGTCAACGGCTGGCTGATCGGCCGCTACCTGCCGAGCACCGGACCGCAGACACGGTTCGTCATTCCCAAGGGTCTCCTGCGTGAGCAGGGCAGCAACACCATCGCCCTGGCCGTGTGGTCCACCGAGGCCGGTGCGGGCCCGGGTTCGGTGAAGCTCGTCGACCTCGGTGCCTCGGCGGGCGGGATCAAGGTCGGTACGGTGGCGGCGCCCTCGTACGACGCCAAGACCTATGCCATGCCGGCCGCGGGCGCTCACGTCACGGTGGACGCCGAGCCGTTCCTGGCCACCGGCACCGCGACCAAGGTCCCCGTCACCCTCAGCGTGCCGAAGGACGCGCCGACGGCCTCGAACGTCGAGCTGGCTCTGAAGGTGCCGGACGGCTGGACCGCGACCACCGACGACAGGACCCGCTTCGACCAGGTCCGGCCCGGCGGCACCGTGACCGCGGACTACACCGTCACCCCGCCGGGCGACCCGGTCCTCTACGCCGTCCTGTCCGCGACGGCCAAGCTCACCCAGCCCGGCCGTCCGGGAACGGTCACCGGTGTGCGGGCTGTGCAGGTGCCACCGCCCGCGCTGTCAGCCGACGCCTATGTGAGCGACCTGACCCTGGTCAAGGCGGTCAACGGCTGGGGGCCTGTGGAGAAGGACTCCTCCAACGGGGAGGACGCGGCGGGTGACGGTCGTCCGCTGAGCATCGGCGGCACCACCTACACCAAGGGCCTCGGCGTCCACGCGAACAGCCAGGTCCGGGTGTATCTCGGCGGCGGATGCACCCGCTTCACCGCCACCGCCGGGGTGGACGACGAGGTCGGCGACGGCGGCAGCGTCTCCTTCCAGGTGATCGCCGACGGCCGCTCACTCACCACGACGCCGGTGGTGCGGGGCTCCGACGCGGGCACCGCCATCGACGTGGATGTGACGAACGCCCGTTGGCTGGACCTGTTGGTCGACGGTGCCGGCGATGTCTCCTCGGACCATTCCGACTGGGCTGACGCCAAGGTGACCTGCTCGGGAGGCTCCTCGTGATCCTTACCCGAGCCGGACACCTGCGTACCCTCCTGGCCGCAGCACTGGCCGCCGCGCTGCTCGCCGTCCTCGCCGCCGCGGTGCCCGCCCACGCCATGGTCCCGGCCGACACCGCGGCCTCAACCACAGGCGCGGCCACAGGCACAGCCGCCAAGCCCACGCCCCACACGGTCAGTTACGACAAATACTCCGTCAAGGTCGACGGCAAACGGCTCTTCGTCTGGTCCGGGGAGTTCCACTACTGGCGGTTGCCCAGCCCCGACCTGTGGCGCGACGTGCTCCAGAAGATCAAGGCGAGCGGCATGAACGCCGTATCGATCTACTTCGACTGGGGCTACCACTCCCCCGCGAAGGGCCGTTACGACTTCACCGGGATCCGTGACGTCGACAAGCTCCTCGACATGGCCGAGGAGGCCGGGCTCTACGTCATCGCCCGGCCCGGCCCGTACATCAACGCCGAGACGGACGGCGGAGGTTTCCCCGGCTGGCTGATGACGCAGAAGGGACAGGCCCGCTCCACCGACCCCGAATACCTCGGCGCCGCCCGCGAGTGGCTCAAGGAGATCGACAAGATCCTCGTCCGCCACCAGGTCACGAACGGCACCGGTCCGGTGCTGCTCTACCAGGTCGAGAACGAGCTGTACGACCCGCAAGGCCGCGACTACATCGTCGACCTCTCCAAGCAGGTCCGGGCCGACGGCATCACCGTGCCCCTCGTCGGCAACGAACCGATGCCGCAGTACGCCGGCGGCGAGGGCCTGGACTTCGTCGGTGAGCTGGACCAGTACAACTCCTTCTGCAAGGGCGAGTGGTGGCTGCCCACCCTCAAGCGGCAGCAGGACGACGCACCGCTGTCGATCTTCGAGGCGGGCACCGGCTGGTTCCAGACCTGGGGCGACACCGGCTACGAGAAGTGCCCCGAGAAGATGGGCCCCGCCTACCAGAAGATCGTCAACAAGCACGAGGTCATGCAGGGCACCACCATCGAGAACCTGTACATGACCTACGGCGGCACCAACTGGGGCTGGCTCGCCGACCCGCGCCAGGTCTACACCTCGTACGACTACGGCGCACCGATCAGCGAGCCCCGCCAGACCGGCGCCGACTACGACGAGATGAAGCGACAGGGCCTCTTCTACACCACCACGGCCCCGCTCACGGCCACCGATCCGGCCGACGCCCCCGCTTCCTCCAACGACGCCGTGCACGTCGAGGCGCGTGCCAACCCGGACACCCACACCCAGTTCCTCTATCTCCGGCACGGCGACCCGATGGCCGATGCCGACGCCACCACCACCTTCGACTGGAAGACCCCGGACGGCACCTATCCGGTCACCGCACGGCTCAACGGCAAGACCGGCAAGATCCTCCTCGCCGGCCACGACCTCGGCGGCGGCCAGCGGCTCGTCTACTCCACCAGCGAGCTGCTCACCAGCGCGCGGACGGGTGACCGCACACAAACCGTGCTGTACGGCGGCGAGGGCGACACCGGGCAGACGATGCTCCGCTACTCCGCCAAGCCCAAGGTCACCGTGCTGGACGGCAAGGCGGACGCCACCTGGGACGCCGAGCGCGGCGACCTGAAGCTGGACTACACCCACTCCGGCCTGACCCGAATCCTCGTCCAGAGCGCCGGCCGCCCCGATCTGCTGCTGCTCATCGGCACCGACGACCAGGCCGCCGACTTCTGGCGGCAGGACACGGCAGCCGGTCCGGTCCTGGAACGCGGCACCGAACTGGTCCGCACGGCGTCCGTCACCGGCCTGGGAACGACGCTCTCCCTCACCGGCGATGCGAAGAAAGCGGGCCCGCTGGAGGTCTTCGCCCCGTCCGGCGTACGGAACGTCACCTGGAACGGCGTACCCCTGAGCGTGAAACGGACCTCGTCCGGCAGCCTGTCGGGCACCGTTCCTGGCCCGAAGGACGTCAGGCTCCCCTCCCTGACCGGCTGGAAGACGTCCGCCGAAACCCCCGAGGCCGCCCCCGGCTTCGACGACTCGTCCTGGACGTACGCCGACAAGCTGACCACCGACAACCCGACCAAGCCCGGGACTCTGCCGGTGCTCTACCAGGACGAGTACGGCTACCACTACGGCTACGTCTGGTACCGGGGCCGCTTCAAGGCCACCGGCACCGAGAAGTCCCTCTCCCTGACCGCCTACGCCACCAACCCGGACACCGGCTCCGCCGCGGTGGGCGCGTACTCGGTGTGGATCAACGGGAAGTTCGCCGGGACGAGTCAGACCGGCCGCAAGACCTTCCCCATCGCCGACGGTCTGCTGCACAAGGGCAAGGAGAACGTGATCTCCGTCCTGGTCGGCACCATGGGCCACAACGAGGACTTCACCTGGAACAGCGACGACCACAAGCAGCCGCGCGGCCTGACCACGGCGTATCTCGCGGGGTCCGACGCGCAGATCACCTGGCGCGTCCAGGGCGCCCGGGGCGGTGAGCAGCCCGTCGACACCGTACGCGGGCACATGAACAACGGCGGCCTGTACGGGGAGCGTTCGGGCTGGACCCTGCCCGGATTCCCCGACCGGTCCTGGGACAACGCCACGCTGCCGACCAGTGACACCACCCCCGGAATCGCCTGGTACCGCACCACCTTCACCCCTCAGCTGCCCGCGGGCCAGGACGTCTCCGTCGGCGTCACCATCACCGACAACCCCGACCGCAACTACCGCGCCCTCCTCTACGTCAACGGTTGGCTGATGGGCCAGTACGTCAACGACACCGGTCCGCAGCACACGTTCCCCATTCCGGACGGCATCCTGCGCGCCGACGGCAAGAACACCATCGCCATCGCCTCGTGGAGCGAGGACGCCAAGAGCGGCGGCCTCGGGAAGGTCGGTCTCACCACGCTCGGCAATGTCACCTCCTCGCTGCGGGTCGCCGATGTGGCCGCCCCGGCCTACGACGCCGCCACCTACGCCGACCCGGCCACCCCGGCGCGGGTGACCGTCGACGCCCCCGACAGCGTCGAGCCCGGCAAGAGCTACCAGGTCACGGCGACGGCCTCGGTACCGGGCAACGGCAAGACGCTCAGCGACCTCACCCTGAGCCCGAAGCTTCCCGACGGCTGGACCGCGGCCCCGGCTGACCCGGTGAAACTCGGCACCCTCGAACCGGGTGCCTCGGCGAAAGCGCAGTGGACCGTCACTGTGCCCGCCGACCAGAAGAACGGCACCGTCGCCGTCCTCCGCGCCACCGCCGGCTTCACCCGGGCCGGCAAGCCCGGTTCGGTGACCGGGGAACAGGTCATGGCGGCGCAGCCACCGCCGCTCACGGCCGGCGAACACTATGTCAGCGATCTGCAGTTCGTCTCCAGCAGCAACGGCTGGGGCCCGGTCGAACGCGACCAGTCCGTCGGCGAGAACGCCGAGGGCGACGGCCTGCCGCTCACTCTCCACGACACCGTCTACGACAAGGGCCTCGGCACGCACGCCGCCAGCAGCGTCCAGGTGTGGCTCGGCGGCACCTGCACCACGTTCTACGCCGCGCTCGGACTCGACCAGGAGACCTACGGCCGCTCCGACGGCCCGGCCACCGTCACCTACACCGTCCTCGCCGACGGGACGCCCGTCTACGAGAGCGGCACCGTCGACCGGGACACCGCGACGAAGGAGATCGACGTCGACGTGGCAGGTGCGCGGCGGCTCG
The DNA here is from genome assembly GCF_040612855.1 of Streptomyces sp. NPDC006332. Lineage (NCBI taxonomy): Bacteria > Bacillati > Actinomycetota > Actinomycetes > Kitasatosporales > Streptomycetaceae > Streptomyces > Streptomyces sp. NPDC006332. The sequence goes on along the minus strand of NZ_JBEXRA010000018.1, from coordinate 74,103 downwards.
AACTCGTCGTCTCGGACGCCGGGGACGGCAACGCACTCGACCACGCCGACTGGGCCGACGCCAAGCTGACGTGCGGCGGCGGTGCCTGATGCCGCCCACGGCGAGACGGACCGTACGTTGCGGCGCGGCGGCGCTGACCCTGGCCGCCCCGCTGCTCGGCACGGCACCGGTCGCCGCCGATTCCGGGCCGATCACCTTCACGGCACCCGCCTACGAACTGCGCGTCGCCACGGACCGGTTGACCGTCACCACCGTGAAGGGGGGCCGGATCGTGCTGGCCACCGCGCCCGCGGCGTTCCGGTTCCGGATCGGCGCCGACTGGCACATCGTCCGGGAGGTCACCGGCAGCACCCGTACCGGCAACACCCTGCGCGTCACCGCCGCCACCGACCTGCCGGGCGTCACCGTCGATCTGCGGATCACCCTGCGCTTGGACCGGTACGACATGAACTGGTCCCTGTCGGGCGCACAGGCCGACGCGCTGAGCACGGCGTACGACCTGAGCAGCGCCGGGCACTGGTACGGGCACGGCGAGAACAGCGACCAGACGGTCCAGCCGTGGCCGCTGGACTCCGGGCAACTGGTGGACACCGGGTTCAGCCCGGCGTCCTACCAGGTGGTTTCCCCTTTCTGGTTCACCTCCAGCTCCACCGGACTGTGGGCGGACACGAGCGACCCGATGGACGTGCGGATCAACTCCGGCGGCAACGGGCTCGGCGAGTTCACCGTCACCGGAGACCGGCCCGCCGCCTCCACGGTGTTCGTCGAGGACACCCCCGCCGAGGTGTACCGCGACCACATCGCGCTGGTCGGCAAACCCGAACGCTCCGACACCCCCTACGAGCAGTACGTCACCCCGCTCTGGAACTCCTGGGCGCAGCTCTACGGCGAGCAGACCCAGGAGAACGTCCTCGCCTGGGCCCGTGCGCTGGCCGGCGCCGGGCTCGGCGGGCACGCGGTGCAGATCGAGGAGAGCGTGATCGCCTCGGACTTCGGCGAACGCTTCCCCGATCTGCCCGCCCTGTCCAAGCAACTCGGCGCCCTCGGTTTCGACCTCGGTATGTGGACAGGCCTGTACATGCCCGAGACGGCCGCCAGCTTCTCCGAAGCCGTCGACAACGGCTATCTGCTGAAGGACCCGGCCGACCCGTCCAAGCCGTGTTTGTTCACCTGGTGGAACGGCCGCCGGACCGGGCTGATCGACCTGGCGAACCCGGCCGCCCGGCAGTGGTACACCGACGATCTCAAGGCCCAGACAGACGAGTTGGGGGTGGCCGGCTTCAAGTTCGACACCGCCTTCTTCGACGATCGGTGCGCCCCCTACCCGGGTGCCACCCGCGCCGACTACGTGAAGTACGGCACCGAGCTGGCCGACGAGTTCGACCAGCAAGGAGCCGGGCTGAGGGTTGCCTGGAACGCCGCGCAGCCCCAGGGCTTCGCCACGCGCACGGCCGACAAACCGACCACCTTCGCGGGGTTGCATGCCGCGGTCTCGGCCAATCTGGCGGTCTCCACGATCGGTTACCCGTTCGTCGAGACCGACATGATCGGCGGCTCGCTCGGCTACCCGCCGCCCACCAAGCAGGTCCTGACCCGCTGGGCGCAGGCGGCCTCCCTGATGCCGCTGATGTACGCCTCGGCCTCGCCCACGGGCGTACGGGACGCGACGACCGGCGAGTGGGTCGGTTACGACCGCGAGACGGTCGACCTCTACCGGCAGGCGATCAAGACACACGGGAAGCTCGCCCCCTATATCTGGGACCAGGTGCGGAGCACCCTGAGGACCGGCGATCCGATCATGCGGCCGCTGTTCTTCGACTTCCCGAAGGACGAGGCGAGTTACACGGTCGCCGACGAGTGGATGCTCGGCCCGGCCGTGCTGGCCGCGCCGAAGCTCGACGAAGGCACCACCCGGGATGTCTTCCTGCCCACCGGAACGTGGCGGGACGTCACCAACGGCAAGGTCGTCCGCGGTCCAGTGACGCTCAGGGGATACGCGGCGCCGCTCGGGGTGACCCCGGCGTTCGTGAACCTCAGGGCCGAGGGCGCCACCAAGGCGTACCAGGCGCTTGCGCGCACCGGCGTTGAACAGCAAGCGGAACAGTAAGGGGCGTCAGATGCATGGGATACGCGGCAGGCTCGCGGCGTTGCTCCTGGCGGTCTCGGCCGTCGTGGCCGGGACGGTGGCACCCGCTGAGGCCGGTCAGCAAGCCGGTCGGCCCGCCTGGACGGGCACCTGGGCGGCGGCGGCCAGCGAGCACTACGAGGTCTCGGGGATGTCCGAGGCGACGGTACGGATGCCGGTGCACACCAGTGTCGGCGGTTCCTCCGTACGCATCCGGCTGACCAACGCCTACGCCACCGACCCGGTGACGATCGGGCACGCGACCGTGGGCCTGCGCGACGGCGGTTCCGCAGTGGCGCGCCCGTACGACGTGCGGTTCGGCGGGAAGCGCGCGGTCACCATCCCGGCGGGCGGCCAGGCGGTGAGCGACCCGGTCGGACTCGCCGTGCCGGCCCTGACCGATCTGGTCGTCAGTCTCCATCTGCCCGGTCAGGTCACGCACATCACCGATCACTGGTGGGCGCAGCAGACCGTGTACTGGACGGACTACGGGGCGGGCGACCACGCCGCCGACACCTCCGGCGCCGCCTACACCTGGACCACCACGAGCTGGCCCTTCCTCAGCGGCGTCGACGTGACCGCGCCGAGGGCCGGGGCGGTGGTGGCGCTCGGCGACTCGATCACCGACGGGTCCTACTCGACGCCCGACACGAACCAGCGCTGGCCCGACCTGCTGTCGGCCCGGCTGAACGCCTGCCTGCCCGGCACGGGGGTGCTGAACGCGGGCATCACCAGCAACCGGATCACCGCCGGGACCGCGACGAATCCCTCGGCGCTCGACCGGCTCGACCGGGACGTGCTCTCCCAGCCGGGCGCCAGGACTCTGATCCTCTTCGAGGGGATCAACGATCTCGGCGGGGCGAGTGCCGAGCAGATCATCGCCGGGATGACGGAGATCGCCGCCCGGGCGCATCAGCGCGGAATGCGGGTCGTCGGCGCCACGATCACCCCGTACAAGGACTTCACCTGGGGCGGTTGGAGCGAGGAGACGGAAGCGCGGCGACAACAGGTCAACGCGTTCGTCCGGGGCTCCGGCAAGGTCTTCGACGACTACGCCGACTTCGACCTGGCCGTCCGGGACCCGGCGGATCCGCGACGGCTGGGCGCGGCGTACGACTCCGGAGACCATCTGCACCCCAATGACGCCGGCATGAAGGCATTCGCCGACTCCATCGACCTGACGTCGCTCGGCCTCGGCCGCGGCTGTTCCTGAGGAGGAACCGTGTCCAGACGGCTTGAACACCTGCGGGGGCGTCGAAGCTTCGCGCTCCTGGCCACAGCGTTGGCGGCCATGGTGGCAGCTCTGCTTCCGGTGGCGCCGGCCGCGGCCGAGACCACAGCGCAGGGGTGGACGGGGACGTGGGCGACCGCCCAGCACGCCGCGTACGACCCCGGCACCTCGGAGGTGACGGTTCGGATACCGGTGCGGGTGAGCGCCGGCGGGTCGAGCGTACGCATCCGCCTGACCAACGACTTCACCACCGAGCCGGTGACGATCGGACACGCGACGGTCGGACTTCGGGATGGCGGTTCCGCCGTCAGCAAGCCGCAGAAGCTGCGGTTCGGCGGGAAGAGCGAGGTGACGATCGCGGCCGGTGGGCAGGCCGCCAGCGACCAGACCCAGCTCACCGTGCCCGCCCGCAGCGACCTGGTCGTCAGCCTGTACTTCCCCGGCCGGCTCACCCACATCAGCCAGCACTGGATGGGCCTGCAGACCGTCTACTGGACGCCCGACGGCGGCGGCGACCACGCCTCGGACGCCGACGGGGACGCCTTCACCAAGACCGACTCCACCTTCCCGTTCCTGACCGGTGTCGACGTACAGGGCGGCAACGCGGCGGGCGCCGTGGTGGCGCTCGGCGACTCCATCACCGACGGCGCGGCCTCCACCTCGAACGCCAACCGGCGCTGGCCCGACTATCTCGCGGGCCGGCTGTCGGCCTGTTCGTCCACCGCCGGGGTGCTGAACGAGGGCATCAGCGGCAACCGGATCACGGCCGGCGTGGACGGCAACCCGTCGGCGCTGGACCGGCTGGAGCGCGACGTGCTGTCGCAGCCGGGCGCCCGGACGGTGGTCCTCTTCGAGGGCGTCAACGACCTCAGCTGGGGCGGCGCCACCGGTGATCAGGTGATCGACGGCATGAAGGAGATCGTGCGCCGCGCCCACGAACGCGGGCTGCGCGTGATCGGCGCGACGGTCGTGCCGTATCGCGGCTGGGGCGACTGGTGGACGGAGGCCAAGGAGGCCGACCGGCAGAAGGTCAACACGTTCGTGCGCGACGGCGGCGTCCTCGACGGCTACGCCGACTTCGACAAGGCCGTACGGGACCCCGACGACCCCACCCGCTACGCCGCCGCGTTCGACTCCGGTGACCATCTGCACCCCAACGACGTCGGGATGAAGGCCTTCGCCGACGCCGTCGACCTCACCACTCTCGGGGCGGGCCGCGACTGCCCGTCGGCCCGCGTCCGGCTCACCCCCTACCGGCCGACCCTGCAAGCCGGCGGCGACGGCACGAAGATCACGTCGACCGTCACCAACACCGGCACCAAAGCGGTCACCGAGATCAGCACGCGCCTCGACCTCCCCGACGGCTGGTCCGCCGCACCGGCCGGCAGCACGAGGACCAGCTCCCTCGCTCCGGGCGACAGCGTCGCCGTAACCTGGACGGTGACCCCCGCGGCCGACGCGGCCTGGGGCACCCACCAGATCGGCGTACGCACCTCCTTCGTCCAGGACGGCCGGACACGGCGCGACTCCGACAGTGTGGACGCCACGGTGACCCCCGCTCCGTCCGAGGTGCGGGCGCCGTATCTGACGGCCGCCACCACCACCGAGAAGGCCCAATACGCCCAGAACGGCGACCAGTTCGCCATCTGGGCGGGCGGCCAGGACCTGTCCGGCTGGAAGGACGAGAAGGCGGCCATCTACCTCGCCGACGCCGCGCCGTCGTCCGGCACCGTGACCGCCCGGGTCGTCGGTCAGACCGGCAGCGGCCCGTCCGCCAAGGCGGGGATCGCCGTGGCCAACGACCTCACCGCGCCCGAGGCCGGCGGGTACGCGGTGCTCACCATGTCCGCGCAGTACGGCCTGGAGTTCCTGACCGACAGCGACGGTGACGGAAAGCTCGACACCTGGGCCGGGGGCGGCAGTTCGTACCACCCGGCCTGGCTGAAGATCGTCCGCGACGGCACCGCGTACACCGCGTACGCCAGTTCCGACGGCACCGCCTGGCAGCAGGTCGCCACCGCCACCGTTCCCTCCGCGAGCGGAACCGGCGACGCAGGTCTGGTCGCGAGCGCGGTCAACCTCAACTACCCCGGTCAGATCACGACCGCCCTTTTTGACTCCTTCTCCACCCAGTGAGAGGCATGTTGATGCCAGTCAGCCGCAGACACTTCATGACCACCGCTGCCGCCCTCGGCGGCGCGGTGCTGCTCGCCCCGCCCGGCACCGCCCAGGCGCTCACCTCGGGTACCACGTCCGGAGCCCCGGGCATCCCCGACTACCAGCCCACCAAGGCATCCCTCGACACCCACCCGGTGCCGCGCTGGTACAAGGACGCCAAGTTCGGCATCTTCGTGCACTGGGGTGTCTACTCGGTCCCCGCCGGTTCCGCCCGGCAGATGGCCGCCGAGTGGTACCTCTGGTACCAGAGCTTCGAGAACGATCCCACCTGGAAGTACCACCGCGACACCTACGGCCAGGACTTCCTCTACGACGACTTCATCCCGCGGTTCACCGCCGAGAACTACGACCCGGACGCCTGGGTGCGGCTGTTCGAGCAGGCGGGTGCCGAGTACTTCGCGCTGACCAGCAAGCACCACGACGGATTCGCCCTGTGGCCCAGCGAGGTGACGGACCGTCATGCCGGAAAGTACGGCCCGAAGCGCGACCTGGTCGGCGAGCTGATGACGGCCGCCCGCAGGCGCGGCACCGTACGGCCCGGCCTGTACTACTCGCTCGGCGAGTTCTTCAACCCGTCGATCGGCCGGCCGATGAAGAACTTCTACACCGGTCAAGAGGTCCCGATGACGGGATACAGGCCGGTCGACGACTACATCGGCGACTACGAACTGAAGCAGCTGTACGAGATCATCGACCGCTACGACCCGGAACTGCTGTGGGCGGACGGCCAGTGGTTCCGGCCCACCGGCGAGCCGCCGTGGCGCAGCGAGGAGGCCCTCGCCCACTACTACAACCAGGCCAAGAACCGGAGAACGCCGAAAGGTGTCGTGGTCAACGACCGCTTCGACACGCACTTCGACTTCGCCACCTACGAACAGCGCACCAACCCCACGATGGACCCCCAGAAGTGGGAGTGCTGCATCACGATGGGCTACTCCTGGGGCTACAACAAGTTCGAGGTCGAGGAGGACTACAAGACCTCCGAGTTCCTCGTTCACCTGCTCGCCGACGTCACCAGCAAGAACGGCAACCTGCTGCTCAACATCGGCCCCAAGCCGGACGGCACGATCCCCGAGATCATGCAGGAGCGGCTGACGGACATCGGCGCCTGGCTGAAGGTCAACGGCCCCGCGATCTACGGTTCGACGCCCTGGGTGCGGGCGGAGGAGGAGGGCAGTTCGCCCGGCATCCGCTACACCGTCTCCCCCGGCAAGTTCAACATCATCGTGCTGGGCAAGCCCAGCGGCACCCTCTCGGTGCCCGGCGACATCCCCATCAGCGCCACGTCCCGGGTCCGGCTGCTCGGCACGAGCGGCAGTCTGAGGTGGACCCGCGGCGACGGAAAGATCAACATCACCGTTCCGTCCTCCCTGCCCAGCGACATCGCCAACGTCTTCACCGTCGACTGGGCCCGGTGAGCGGCATGGGAATCAGCAACGGTACCCAGTTCGACACCCTGGGCCCCACTCTCACCGTCACCACGCAGCCGGCGGAGCCGGCCGGCGGTGACGCGGTCACCGCCACCGCGGTCCTCACCAACGGCTGTCCCTTCCCCCTCCTCAACGCCGTGCTCCATCTGATCAACCCCCGAGCCACCACGGCGGCGAAGACCATCCCGCTCGGCGACCTGCGGCCCGGCGCGAAGACAACCCGGCGCTGGGAGACGACGCTCCCGGCCGACATGGCAGGGAACGTGTCGTTCACCGCGCACCTGGTCTTCGACGTCGACGAGCACAGCAGCGACTGCGCGCGGTCCGCGAAGACGTTCACCGTGCCCTACGAGCCCAATGAGGTGCCGGCCCCGTACCGGACGTTCGCCACCACCGACGACGCGAAGTTCGGCCAGTACGGCAGTCAGTTGGTGATCTGGGCGGGTGGCCGCGACCTCTCCGGCGGCACCGACGAGAAGGGGGGCATCCTCCTTCCCGGTTCCGCCGCCGAGTCGAGCGTGGTGCAGGTCGAGACGGTCAGCCTCACCGGGAGCGACAACCCCACCGCCAAGTACGGGATCGCCGTCGCGAACGAGCTGACCGCGCCGGAGAAGGGCGGCTACGCCGTACTCACCATGTCGAAGTCGTACGGCGTGGAGTTCATGACCGACAGCGACGGCGACGGGCACCTCGACACCTGGGCCGGCGGCGGCGCTTCCGTCCACCCCGCCTGGCTGCGCCTGGTCCGCTCCGGCACCACCTACACCGCGTACACGAGTACCAACAACGGCCTCTCCTGGAACGAGACCGCGAGCGCGACCGTTCCCTCCGCGAGCGGCGCCCTGGACGCGGGCGTGGTGGCGAGCGCCGTGAACCTCAACTACCCCGGCACGACGGTCCAGGCCGTGTTCGACCACTTCAGCGTGGAGGATTCGTGACCGTCTACCGTCCCGAGGAGGACTTCCTCTCGCCGCCCGTCTCGCTCACCGTCGCCCCGTCCGCACCCGAGGCCGGCAAGTCCGTGACCTTGACGGCCACCCTCACCAACACCGCCACGATCACGCTGCGCGGCACCGTGCTCTACCTCGCCGTGGACGACTCCGCCGAACAGGACGGCCTGGGCGACCTCGCCCCCGGACGGTCGGTGACCCGCACCTGGCGAACCCGCCTCGCCGACGACGCGGAGGGCCGGATCGTGTTCACCGCGCACGCCCTCTTCGACGTCCACCCCCACGGGTCCGACTGCACCCGTGCCACGTCCTCCGTCACGCTGCCGTACCGCTCGCTGCCCGGGGCCTTCGACAACGCGGGGATCGCCTCCGACGACGCCCTCACCGTCGCGAACATCGACGGCTCGAACTCCAGTCTCTCCGCGCAGGCGCTGGCGTCGGTGGGGCTCACTCCGGGCGCCACGGTCACCTACGACGGGGTGCCCTTCACCTGGCCGGACACCCGGCCCGGCAGCAAGGACAACGTCGTCTCCTCCGGCCAGACCGTGCTGCTGTCCGGCTCCGGTTCCCGGCTGTCCTTCCTCGGCACCAGCACCTGGGGCGAGGGCAAGGGCGACGGCAAGGTCGCCTACGCCGACGGGACCGAGCAGGCGTTCTCGGTCGCCGTCCCCGACTGGTACGGGACGAACTCCTCCGCCGCCGTGGTGCTGCCCTACCGCCACATCACCACCGGCCGGGACGACAACCCCGTCAGCCTGTTCACCTTCGGCGTCGATCTGGTGGCCGGCAAGGAACTGCGTTCCCTGGTCCTGCCCAAGGTCAGCGACGGCCTCCAGTCGGGCGTTCCCGCGCTGCACATCTTCGCCATGACGATCAACTGAGCTCTGTCGGAAGGACGTTCATGCACGACAACCGAGGCGACCTCGACCTCACAGGTGTCACCCGCAGACGGATCCTCACGGGCGCGGTCGCGCTGGGCGGCGCCGCGCTGCTGGCCCGTCCGCAGGGCGCGTACGCGGCGGGCGGCACCCTGTTCGACACCGCGCCCGCGGCGGCAGCGCTGAAGCGGCTGCTTCCCGACCACTACCAGCAGCTCACCCTGCGGGCCGTCAACGACGACACCGACCGCTTCCGGGTCACCGGCCGGGCCGGGCACATCACGGTCGAGGGCACCAGCCCCGCCGTGCTGCTCGCAGGCCTCCACACCTATCTGCGGCGGACCGCGCACGCCTCCGTCTCCTGGACCGGCGAGCAGCTGAACCTGCCGCGCACCCTCCCCGCGCCCGCCGCGGAGATAACCGGAACGGCCAATGTGCCGCACCGCTTCGCCTTCAACGACACCAACGAGGGGTACACCGGCGCCTACCGCGACTGGGACGCCTGGCAGTACGAGTTGGACGTGCTGGCCGTGCACGGAGTCAACCGGGTCCTCGTCTACATCGGCGGCGACGCCGTCTACTACGACACATTCCGTCAGTTCAACTACACCGACGCCGAGATGCGCGCCTGGATCCCGGCCCCCGCCCGACAGCCGTGGTGGCTGCTGCAGAACATGTCGGGCTTCGGCGGGCCCATCTCCCGGCAGCTCATCGAGAAGCGTGCCGCGCTCGCCGAGAAGATCATCGACCGGGTACGTGACCTGGGCATGACGCCGGTTCTGCCGGGCTACTACGGCAGCGTCCCGGACGACTTCCCCGCCAAGCACGGCGGCGACGCGGCGGTGGTGGCGCAGGGCACCTGGGGCGCCTTCAAACGCCCCGACTGGCTCGACCCGCGCACGACAGCCTTCGAGGACGTGGCCGCCACGTTCTACCGGGCCCAGAAGGAACGGTTCGGCGAGAGCACGATGTACAAGATGGACCTGCTGCACGAGGGCGGCAACGCAGGTGACGTGCCGGTGGGCGAGGCCGCCAAGGCCGTCGAGTCGGCACTGCAGAAGGCCCACCCGGGGGCCGTCTGGGCGATCCTCGGCTGGCAGACCAACCCGTCCAAGGCGCTCCTCGACGGCGTCGACAAGAGCCGGATGCTGATCGTGGACGGTCTGTCGGACCGCTACACCACCGTCACCGACCGGGAGAGCGACTGGGGCGGCACCCCGTACGCCTTCGGCAGCATCTGGAACTTCGGCGGCCACACCCCGATCGGCGCCAACGCCCCGGACTGGGTGGAGCAGTACCCCAAGTGGCGTGACAAGGCGGGAAGTTCGCTCGCGGGTATCGCGGCGATGCCGGAGGCCGCCGACAACAACGCGCCCGCCCTCGCCCTCCTCACCGACCTGGCCTGGACGCCCGGCACCGTGGACCTGGACGACTGGTTCGCCGCGTACGCCCTCTCCCGCTACGGCGGCCCCGACCGGCATGCGGCCGCGGCCTGGCAGACGATCCGCGACACCGCGTACGGCATGTCCCGCGCGGACTCCTGGAGCGAGGCACCCGACGGCCTGTTCGGCGCCCGCCCGAGTCTGGCGGCGAACAAGGCCGCCGCCTGGGGCCCGGAGAAGGACCGCTACGACACCACGGCCTTCGACGCCGCGCTCACCGAACTCCTCGCGGTACAAACGGGGTTGAGGAGCAGCTCGGCCTACCGGTACGACGTCGTCGACGTGGCCCGACAGGTCCTGTCCAACCGCAGCCGGGTCCTGCTGCCGCAGATCAAGGCCGCCCACGATGCCGGGGACAAGGCCCTGTTCGGCAAGCTGACCAAGACCTGGCTGAGCTGGATGGACCTCCTCGACGACCTGCTGGCGACCTCCGGCCCGCACCTGCTCGGGAGGTGGCTCGCCGACGCACGCTCCTGGGGCGCCGACCGGGCCGAGAAGGACCGCCTGGAGTACGACGTCCGCTCCCTCATCACCACCTGGGGCGGACGCGCCAGCAGCGAGGAGGGCCTGCACGACTATGCGAACCGGGAGTGGTCCGGGCTGGTCGGCGGCCTGTACCGCACCCGCTGGCAGACGTACTTCGACGCGCTCGCCACGGGAAAGGACCCGGCGACGATCGACTGGTTCGCCCTGGAGGACCGCTGGTCGCACGCACACGAGACACACCCGACCGATCCCCACGGCTCCTCGTACGCCCTGGCCCGCAGCGTGCGCGACCTGCTCGCCTCCACTCCCTACCAGGCGACCCTCACAGCGAGTGCCGACCGGGGAGCGGTGGCCGAGGGCACCCCCGCCACGGTGACGGTCACCTTCACCAACAGGAACGGGTTCACGGCGGCACGCGGCGTGACCCTTTCCGTCACCGCCCCCGAGGGCTTGGCGGTGAAGCCGCTCGATCCGGTGGGCAAGGCGTCGGTGGCATCCGGAGAAACGTTCGCCGCTCGCTTCGAGGTCTCGCTGGCGGGTGCGCCTACAGAACTGGTCGGCCGAGTGGTCGCGGCGGCGGCGTACGCGGGTGGCGGAAAGGTGGTGGCGCCGGTACGGCTGATGGCTGCGGCCGGGGTCGGCGACCCGTACCGCACCGCCTCCTACAACGACGCGGTGTTCGGACAGGCCGGCGACGAGATCGCCATCGAGGGCGCGGGGGCCGACCTGTGGGGCGGCACCAACGAGTTCGGGGCGGTGTACCGGGCGGGCGGGTACAAGGACGGGACGGTGGCCCAGGTCACGGTCACGTCCCAGGACGCGTCCGGGGGCTGGGCCCGGGCGGGCCTCATCGTCCGCAACGACCTGGGTACTCAGGGGAGCGCGGGTTATGTGAACCTGGCGATCACACCGTCCAACGGCTGCGCGCTGAGCTGGGACGCCGACGGCGACGGCCGTTTCGACTCGATCGAACTGGCGGGCTCCTTCACCGCGCCGGTGCGGCTGCGGCTGACCAGGTCCGGCGCCTCGTACACCGGCGAGGCCAGCACGGACGGCGTCACCTGGGCGACGGTGGGCACGGCCACGCCGGGAGGTGCGGCCGCCACCCAGGACGTCGGGGTCTTCATGACCGCGGCCAACGGCTGGAACGGCGCGCGGGGCATCGCCACGTTCGAGGGATTCACGGTGACCTGATCCGGCGTGACCGCGACGCCGGCGGTCGGCACGACCAGGCGGAAGCGAGCCGCCAGTGGACCAGATGGTGTTCGACGTGCGGCATTCCTCTGGCCGACAGCCCTGAGAGGAGGCGCCTGTTCTCAGGGCTGGGGCTGCCTACGTGTGCGGCAGCCGCGAGGCCCCTTGGACCGGAGGCGTGGTTGCTCGGTCAGAGGTGTCCAGCCAGTCGCCGATGTCGGTGATCGCCTCCTCCACCAGTGCGCGCGGGGCACCAGAGGCTTCGACCGAGGTTCGGGCCATGGCGGCGAGTTGAGGGTCGGTGAGGGAGAAGACCGTGCGGGCTGTCTCGTACTCCTCCAGCACGCCCGGGCCGAACAGGAGGGGGTCGTCGGCGTTGAGGGTGCACCTGACTCCGGCGTTCAGCAGAAGCGGGAGAGGGTGCGCGGACAGGGATTTCACCACGCCGAGGGCGACGTTGGAGGTGGGGCAGACGTCGAGGACCACGCCCTCCGCGGCGAGGCGGACCAGGAGATCGGGGTCCTCAACCGCCCGCGCACCGTGGGCGATCCGCCGGGCACCGAGCACGTCGAGTGCGGCGCGCACGCTGTCAGGACCGGCGAGTTCCCCCGCGTGCGGAGCGGAGATCAGCCCGGCGCCCCTGGCTATGGCGAACGTCTCGGCGAAGGGCTCAGGGGCGTTTCGGGCCTCGTCCCCGGCAAGGCCGAAGGCGACCACGCCGGTCCCCGCACGCCGGGCCGCGAGGCGGGCGGCCTCGACGCCCTCCGCCGGGTCCGCGTTACGCCGGGCGAACACCAGGAGGCCGAAGCCGATACCCAGCCCGGCAGCGGTACGGCGGCCCTCGTCGATCACCAGGTCCATCACGTCCAGCGCGGCGTCCGGATCGGTCTCGTAGGTCAGGGGGTTGAAGTGCGGCTCGACCCATACCGCTCCGTCTGCGGCGGCATCCTCGACCACTTCCCGCACCAGCCGCAGAAGGTTCTCCCGCGGGCCCTCACGCACCAGCCGCGCGGCGACACGATACGAGGACGTGAAGTCCTCGAACGACCTGCCACGGCTTGAGTCCGGGATCTGTTCACCGCGCTCGTCCGCCAGCTCCGCGAGCGTGGCGGGGCGCATCGCGCCTTCGAGATGGAGGTGGAGATGGGCCTTCGGCAGCCGGGCCAAGCTTCGCATGCTACGCGGTACCTCGACCTTCGAGGAGACGAAACAGCACGGCGGCCTCCGCGCGGAGGCGCGCGGCTCGGTCAGCTTGCGCGGGCGCGGTCATCCGCGCTGCCGTCTCCAGTCGTTCGGCGGCCTCGGCACACACGACCTCCACCACACCGCGCTCGCTCAGCTCACGTCGCGCCGCTTCGGTGACGCCGACACCGACCGGCGACTGCTCAAGGGCCGAGCCGCGGAGCTCCGCTTCGTCCACGGGCACCGCCTCGGCGTTGTCCAGTGCGGCAAGTGTGGTGCGCAAGGCGCTCACCGCCGCCTTGTCACGGGCGCGCATGGCTTCCGGCAGCGCCTGACGCATACGAAGACGCAAAGACATGCCGGTGAGCCTAGTGCCGCGACAGGCAACGTTCACCCCGTCGCGACGTCCGGCACGCCCTCTCGCCGCACCGGCCGAAAGCCCAAGTACATCCAGTACGAGGGCTTCCGGCCGGCACACCGAGAGCACGCACCGGACGCCGCTCCTCAACGGGCAAACGTTGCCTGCCACGGCACTAGGGTCGCCACCCGCAGCCCCACAACGCGATATACGTGTGGACGTTCACCGAGGTGTCGGAGCGATCCCGCCCAAGCGGCCGGTGAGCGCCTGGGATGCCTCGACGACCCGCCGTCCGATCTCCGCGAGGCGGTCGTGTGTCACCCGGGAGGCCGGGCCGGAGATGCTGACCGCCGTGACGACGGCCCCGCTGTGGTTGAAGGCGGGTGCGGCCACGCAGCGGATGTCGAGTTCGTTCTCCACGTCGTCGACGGCGTACCCGCGCTCACGGATGCGGGCGAGTTCGGCGTGCAGTTGCTCGGGCGAGGTGATGGTGGCCGGCGTGCGGGCGGGCATGCCGGCCGCCACCACCTTGTCGAGCACGTCGTCCCCGGCGTGTGCGAGGAACGCCTTGCCGGTGGCTGTGCAGTAGGCGGGCTGGCGTCCGCCGACCCTGGAGTGCATGCGTACGGCCTGAGGGCTCTCGACCTTGTCGATGTAGACGATCTCCGGGGGGTCAAAGCTGACCAGGTGCACCGCTTCGCGCACGTCCTGGGCGAGTTGGTGCAGCAACGGCGACGCGGTGCGCCGGATGTCGAGGCGCTCCAGGTAGAGCTGCCCGAGCAGGGCGTTCTGCGGCCCGAGCCGATAGTGGCCGCTCTCCGGATCCTGATCCACCAGTCGTTCTTCCCGCAGCGGGCCGACGAGCCGCAGCACGGTGCTCTTGCTCATCTGGAGCCCGGTGGCGAGGTCGGTGAGTGAGGTGCCGTGCGGATGGCCGTCGTCCTCGGCCAGGTACATCAGGATGCTCAGCGCACGCCGCAAGGACGATGAGGCGTTGCGAGGAGCCCCAGGACTGTCAGGGGTCTGATTCGCGCTGTCGAGCGAAGCCACGCCGGTTCCTCCTGCGCAGGATGCGGTGCGAGGGCGTGCAGCCCCCGCCGGTCCCGGGCGGGGGACCCGACGGCACCTTACCGTACTGCATAGCAAAACTGAATGTCACATATTGAAATCGACCGTTGACGACCGTGGGGCACCCGGCTAGCTTCTCCCCAACGTTATGCGAAACGTGATTTTGCATAGCAGAACGTAACTGACGATCGATGGCGATCACCCCCTTCTCCGGCCGCTCAGGCTCCCCCTCAAACCCTCCCCGGAAGGGAATGCATGTGATGAGACTTCGTCACCGTACCCGCCCTCTGATGACGATTTGTATCGGTGTGACCGCTGTCGCATCACTGGCCGCCTGCAGCGCCGGCAGCGGCACCTCGGCCGCGAACCAGCAGGCCTCGACGCTCCAGGACGTCATCAAGCGGGGCACCCTCAACGTCGCCAGCTGCCTGACGTTCCCGCCGTTCGGCTCGATGGACAAGAACAACAAGCCGCAGGGCTTTGACGTCGACGTCGCCACCGCCATGGCCACCGCCCTCGGCGTCAAGGTCAAGATCGTGGACACCACGTCCGCAAACCGCATTCCCAACCTGCAGACCAAGAAGGTCGACGCGGTGGTCTGCAATTTCACCACCACCGCGGAGCGCGCCAAGCAGGTCGCCTTCAGCGACCCCTACATCGTCGCGGGTGAGGTGATGCTGGTGAAGAAGTCCAGCGGCATCTCCGCTCTGCAGGACCTCACCGGCAAGACGGTCGCGGTGACCAAGGGATCCACCAACGGCGACGCCGTCAAGGCCGGCAACCCCAAGGCGAAGATCCAGGAGTACGACACCTCCTCCGCCGCCGTGCTCGCCGTCAAGCAGGGTCAGGCCGACGCCATGGTCGAGGACTCCAACTTCCTCAACTTCCAGGCCAAGACCGACCCCTCGCTGAAGGTCACCAAGGACTCCGTCGTACCGCTGGAGTACAACGGCATCGGCGTTCCGCTGGGCGACGCCACCTGGCTGCAGTGGGTCAACACATGGCTGCGGGAGTTCAACACCTCGGGGCAGGCCAACGCCCTCTACAAGAAGTGGTTCGGCGTGGACCGCGTCTACCCGCTCAACCCGTCCTACTGAGTCCCGGCCGGGCGGCGGCCACCCCTTGGCCGCCGCCCCATGGAGGAGTCCCATGTTCGTTGACTGGACCTACGCCCTCCGGGACTGGGCCACCTATCTCGACGCGGCCTGGCTGTCCCTGAAACTGTCGCTCGAGGCCTTCGCGCTCGCCTTCGCCCTCGGCCTGCTCGGCGCGCTCGCCCGCAGATCCCGCTACGCGGTCCTGCGCGCGCCCGCCGCCGTCTACGTCGAGGTCATGCGCAACACCCCCGTGCTGCTGCAGATGTTCGTGGCCTACTTCGCCCTTCCCTCAGCGGGCCTGCGGCTGAGCCCGGTGCAGGCGGGAGTGCTCGCCCTCGGCGTGAACGTGGGCGCGTACCTCACCGAGATCTTCCGGGCCGGCATCCAGGCCGTCCCGCGCGGTCAGAGCGAGGCAGCCCGGGTGCTGGCCCTGAGCCCGCCGCGCACCTTCCTGTACGTGGTGCTCCCGCAGGCCCTGCGCAACGTCTACCCCGCCGTGGTGAACCAACTGGTCCAGATCATCCTGGGCTCGTCGCTGCTGTCCGCGATCTCCGTCCCCGAGCTGACCGGCACGGCCATGGTCATCAACTCCCGCACCCTGCTGACCGTGCAGGTCTTCGGTATCGCCGCGGTGCTCTACCTGATCCTCACCAACGCGGTCGTCCTGGTCGCCGGGCTCATCGGACGCGTCGCGTTCAAGCCTCCGCTGCGTCCTTCCGAACGGCCCCGTCCCCTGAGCGCCGTACGCCGTCTGCTGCCGGTCCGTTCCGCGCGTCCCGTCCAGAAGGAGGCCTGATGGACTGGTCGGTCATCTGGTCGAACCGTGAACTGTACGTCTCCGGCCTGTGGGCCACCGTACTGCTGTCGATCGCGGCGATCGCCACCGGAACACTGCTCGGGCTGGTCGTCGCGGCCCTGCGCACCAGCCGCATCCCGGTGGTGGCCCAACTCGCCCGCGGTTACCTGGAGGTCTTCCGCGGCACTCCGCTGCTGATCCAGATGCTCTTCCTCTACTTCGGCGCGGCCTACCTGGGCCTCGTCGGCATCACCGTCTTCGGCGCGGCCCTGCTCGCCCTGACGCTCTACCAGGGCGCCTACATCGCGGAGATCTTCCGGGCGGGCATCGAGGCGGTGCCCCGCGGTCAGTGGGAAGCGGCCCGGGTACTGGGTCTGCCCCGCGTCCAGACGTTCTTCAGCGTCATCCTCCCCCAGACCCGGCCGATCGTCCTTCCCCCGCTGGTCGGCCAGTACCTCTCCCTGATCAAGGACACCTCGATCGCCGTGGTGATCGGGTACGTCGAACTGGTCCGCCAGGGACAGGCCGTGATCGACCGTGTGGGAGACCCCGGCACGTCCTACCTCGCTGTCGCCGCCCTGTACTTCGTCATCTGTTACCCGCTGTCGCTGTTCGTGCGGCACATGGAGCGAAAGGCTGTCACCGCATGATGATCACCGATCCCGCCGCCCAGCAGAAGGCGGTGACCACGTCGAGGATCTCTCTGTCCGGCGTGCACAAGCGCTTCGGTGAGCTGGAGGTCCTCAAGGGAGTCGACATCACGGTGGAGCCGGGCGAGGTCGTCGTCCTGATCGGCGCCAGCGGATCCGGCAAGAGCACCCTGCTGCGCATCATGTGCGACCTGGAGCGAGCCGACAGCGGGGAGGTGTGGGTGGGCGGTGTCCCGCTGCACGACCGCAAGCGCGCACCGGAGATCTTCGGGCACGTCGGGATGGTGTTCCAGCAGTTCAACCTCTTCCCGCACAAGACCGCGCTGGGCAACGTCACGCTCGCCCTGCTGAAGGTCAGGAAGCTCTCCCGCGCTCAGGCGGAGGAGCGTGGCCGGGCGGCCCTGAAGCGGGTCGGGCTCGCCGACAAGGCCGACTCCTACCCGGCGCAGCTGTCCGGAGGGCAGCAGCAGCGCGTCGCCATCGCCCGCGCACTGGCCATGGACCCCGCGATCATGTTCTTCGACGAACCGACCTCCGCTCTCGACCCCGAACTCGTCGGCGAGGTCACCGGCGTCATGCGTTCCCTCGCCGAGGACGGCATGACCATGGTCGTGGTCACCCACGAGATGCGCTTCGCCAGGGACACCGCCGACCGCGTGGTGTTCATGGACGGCGGTGTCGTCCTCGAACAGGGCTCCCCCGAGCAGGTCTTCGGCAGTCCCGCCGAAGCACGCACCCAGCAGTTCCTGCACCGCGTCCTGGACACCTGAGAGGCGCTCCTTCCGCCCTGGCACCGCCGTCCGAGAACCCGCAGAAGGAACACCTGTGGTCATCCCACCCCCTTCTCCTCGTGAGCCGACCCGCTCCGAGCCCAGCGCCGACGTGGTGTGCATCGGGGAGACCATGGCCGTACTCAGCCCTCGGGACACCCGGCCGCTCGCGCACCAGAGAGCACTCGCGCTCGCTGTGGGCGGAGCGGAGTCCAACGTGGCCTGCGCCCTGGTCGCCCTGGGGCACAGCGCCGCGTGGGTGGGCCGGGTGGGTGACGATCCCCTCGGACGGCGTGTCCTGGCGGACCTCACCACCCGGGGCGTCGACGTCTCCGCCGTCGAGACGGACCCGCTGCGGCCGACCGGCGTGTACTTCAAGGACACCGGCCCGGAAGGCACCGGCACGTACTACTACCGCCGGGACTCCGCGGCCGCCGCCATGGACACCGGCCTGACGGACCTTCCGCTCCTGCGCCGAGCGCGCGCGCTGCACCTCTCCGGCATCACCGCCGCGCTCTCCGACACCTGCGCCGAACTGGTCACCGACCTCGTCATCCGGCGCAGCGTCCCCGGCCCCGCCATCTCCTTCGACGTCAACCACCGCCCCGCGCTGTGGCGGCACCGTCCGGCCGACGCCGCTCCCGTCCTGAAGGAGTTGGCCCGTGGCGCCGACCTCGTGTTCGTCGGACGCGACGAGGCCGAGAGACTGTGGGGCACCCGCACGGCTCACGACATCCGCGACCTGCTCGGCCCCGGCCCGGCACTGGTCGTCAAGGACGCCGGGCGCGGTGCGACGGCGTACGGCGCCGACGGTGCGGAGACCTACGTCCCCACCCCGGCCGCCCGGGTCGTCGAGCCCGTCGGAGCCGGTGACGCCTTCGCCGCCGGCTACCTCGCGGCACTCCTGGAAGGCCGCACCCCGGCGAACGGACTGCGCCTGGGTCACCTGGTGGCCGCGGCGACACTCGGCACCCGGGAGGACGTCCCCACCGACCTGGCCCGCGACACCCTCGATCACCACCTCGCCCTCGACAACGCGGCCTGGTCCGCGCTACGCCTGAGCTGACGCCGTCGAGAATCAGCGCCTCAACGGCTGGACCTGCTCTCTTACCTCGATCCGCCAGATGGCTCGCGCGAAAATTGGGGTAGGCGGGTTGTCCGGACCGGACGAGAGCGGAGGACGAAGTGGACTGGGGATGGTTCGCACAGCAGATGGCGTCGATGGCACGGGACCTGCTGGCACAGGAATCGGTCGATGCCACACTCCAGCGGATCACGGCGTCGGCCACCGAGCTGGTGGACGGCTGCGACGCGGCCGGCATTCTGGTGCTGCACCGCGATCAGGTGGAAACTCTCGCGCCCACCGACCAGGTGGTCATCGACAGTGATCAGCTGCAGGAGCGGTTGGGTGAAGGGCCCTGCTTCGACGCGGCCCTCAGCTCGCAGGGTGAGCGGGTCTTCCGCATCGCCGACCTCGCCGGCGAGAAGCCGCGCTGGCCTGCCTACGCCCCGCAGGCCCGCGAGCTCGGCGTGGGCAGCATGATGGGCTTCCTGCTGTTCACCGAGGACGAAGACCTCGGCGCGCTCAACCTCTACTCCCGCGAACCCGGCGCGTTCACCGAGACCAGCGAGCTGGCCGGGTGGCTGCTGGCCTCCCACGCGGCCATCGCCTTCTCCAGCGCCCGCGCCCACTCCCAGATGAAGAACGCCGTCGCCACCCGCCACATCATCGGCGAGGCCATGGGAATCATCATGGGCCGCCACAACCTCACCGAAGAGCAGGCCTTCGACGTGCTGCGCCGCTACTCACAGGAGAACAACATCAAGCTGCGTGAGGTCGCGAGACTGGTCTGCGAACAGGGCAGCCTCTCGCGACCCACGAGGGGCGGCTCCCCCGGCACCACGTCTGAACCAGAGGAACCTGAGCCGGTCCAGCCCCATGGGAACCCTGATCCGGCCTGCGAACCAAGTCCCCCATAGCGACCGGTCCACACCTGGGTTCCTGGTCAGACGTGGGGCGGGAGCCCGCCTCCCCATGCCACGCTTCGCCGCCCGGCATGGGGAGACGGGCCTCCGCCCTGTGAGCTGCCCCGCGCACCCGCTTCTCCCCCGCCCCCGCACCGTCCAAAGCGCCCTCCCACCGTCCACAGCAGGGGGGCGCGTCGACGGGTCGCGGTCAGGATTTGACGATTCGGCGCACGTTGTCGACGGCGCCGCAGTCTGCCTTCAGCTGACGCTCCCGCTCTTCCAGGAACGCCGCGCCCAGCTCCTCCCGACGCTCCATGGCGACGTTCTCGCGTGCGCCATTGAGGATGGTGCGCTCCTCCTCGTCGGCGTGGTGCGTGACAGCCTCCACGAGCTCTTCCAGCTTCGTGTCCCAGTCCTCCGAGCCGACCTCGGTGACCTCCAGGAGCGCGAGGAGCGCCTTGTTGCCCTCCTCGTGCTCCTCCTCGCCGTGCTCCACCTCTTCGTCCTCGATCTTCTTGTAGCGCTTGAGGGCGGGATACACCTTTGCCTCCTCCGCCTGCGCGTGCGCGATCAGCAGGTCGGCGAACTCCCGCAGGGCGGCGGCCCGGTCGGCTTCGACGCTGCGCATCAGACGGAAGAGATCCTCCATTTTTCGGTGATCCCGGAGAATGAGTTCAACGACGTCTCGTGTCTCGGCCATGGCACGGGCTTCACTTTCATGCGAGGGAACCTTGCCGGACCCGACTACCCCCGTCCGCCGTGTTCAGTGATCCCTGATCTGCGGGCTCCGTCGGAAACCGCCTCCCGTGTCCACAGGTAAAATACGGTCCACGCTTCGACACCGTCGGCGCCCGTACCCAGGGGTACGGGCCCGCCACGTTCCGGGGCACCAGACCAGAGAGGTTCCCCATGAACACGAAGTCGTCGAAGCCCGGACTCCCCCGTGCCGGAAAGCCGCCGCGGGCGACAGCACGGCACAACGAACTCCCGACACCACCGGCGACGTCCCCGGGTCTGCCGCCTGCCGGGTCCTTCGAAGCACTCGGGCTGCCGCCGGAGTTGCTGACGACGATGACCGGCCTCGGAGTGACGGAGCCCTTCCCGATCCAGGCGGCCACCCTGCCCAACGCGCTGGCCGGCCGTGACGTCCTCGGCCGTGCGCGGACCGGCTCCGGCAAGACACTGGCCTTCGGGCTGCCGCTGCTGATGCGGACGGCCGGCCTGCGAGCGGAGTCGAAGCGACCGCTGGCGCTGGTCCTGGTGCCGACCCGGGAGCTCGCACAGCAGGTGAGCGACGCCCTGGCCCCGTACGCGCGGACCCTGAACGTACGGCTGGCGACGGTCGTCGGAGGTCTGTCGATCAACCGGCAGACGGCGCTGCTAAGGAGCGGAGCCGACGTGGTCATCGCGACGCCGGGGCGCCTGGCCGACCTGGTGTCGCGCCGGGACTGCCACCTGAATCAGGTACGGATCACGGTGCTGGACGAGGCGGACCAGATGTGCGACCTGGGGTTTTTGCCGCAGGTCACCGAGATCCTGGACCAGGTCCGCTCCGACGGTCAGCGTCTGTTGTTCTCGGCCACTCTCGACCGGGACGTCGACCAGCTGGTGCACAACCACCTTCACGACCCGGTGCTGGCCTCGGTCGACCGGGGGGCGGACGCGGTCACCACGATGGAGCACCACGTGCTGAACATCCACGCCCCCGACAAGTACGCGACCGCGACCGAGATCGCCGCACGCGACGGCCGGGTGCTGATGTTCCTGGACACCAAGGCGGGCGTGGACCAGTTCACCCGTCACCTGCGGGCCAGCGGGGTACGGGCCGGTGCTCTGCACAGCGGCAAGTCGCAGCCGCAGCGCACCCACACGCTCGCCCAGTTCAAGGACGGTGAGATCACCGTGCTGGTGGCCACCAACGTCGCGGCGCGGGGCATCCACATCGACGCTCTCGACCTCGTCGTCAACGTCGACCCGCCGGCCGACGCCAAGGACTACCTGCACCGTGGGGGACGCACGGCACGCGCCGGGGAGTCAGGAAACGTGGTCACCCTGGTCACCCCCAGCCAACGCCGGGACGTGAACCGGATGATGTCCGACGCCGGGATCCGGCCGACGACCACACAGGTGCGCTCCGGCGACGAGAAGCTGACCGCCATCACCGGCGCGAAGCGCCCGCCGACAGGGGGGAAGAGCAGCGGCGGCAACGTTCCCTTCCGCGGCCTCGGCAACCGTGCGGGCCGCCCCGCGAAGGAGTCCCGGAAAGCCGCCGAGGCCCGCAAGGCCGCGGAAGCCCGGGCGGCGGCGCGGGTACGTAGGGGTCGCTGACGCGGGGCGGGCACCATAGCCGGGGGGAGAGCCGTGGGCTCGCCCCCGCACCGCAGTCAGGCGGACGGCTGGCCGATCGGAACCGGCTCGCGAGCCGGGGCTTTCCCGACGGCGGTTCGGCGTTCGACCAATCCGAGTGCCACACCGGCGATGATGACCACGCCGCCGAGGACCTGGGCGAGCCGGACCGTCTCACCGTTGATCACCACGGCACCGAGCACACCGAACACCGGTACCAGGTTGAGGATGTTGACGGCGACGCTCGATGTCATCCGGCGCAGGCCGTAGTTGTAGAGGAGGAAGCCGCCGACGGAACACGCCACGGCCAGATAGGCGAGCAGCGCCGAGGCCGTGGTGTCCGGCACCCGCCAGTCCCGGATCTCCAGGAGCGAGGCGAGCAGGAAGCCGGCGGCACCGGCCACGGTCTGGTGGTAGGTGAGGTTCACCGCGTCCTGCCCGCGACCCGCGTACTTGGTCAGCACGTTGTACCCGGCAAACACCAGCCCGCCGAGCAGCAGCAGAACATCGCCGAACCAGCGTGCGCCGCCTCCGACTTCGGCCCCGTTGCGCACGACCAGGAAGGCTCCCCCCGCGGCGAGCAGCACGCCGGCGACCCGCAGCAGCGGCATCCTGGTCCGGAAGACCACCAGCTCCAGGAGCATGGTCATCAGCGGATACGAGGCCACGATCAGGGAGGCGTCGGAGGCGGTCGACAACTCGACGCCGATGTTCTCCAGTACGAAGTAGACCGTGATGCCGAGCAGACCGCTCAGGTGGATCATCCGCCGTTGGCGGGTGTCCGGCCGCACGGCCGGCTTGCCGCGCATGCGCACCATGATCCAGAGCAGTGCGGCGGCGATCGTGAAGCGGGCGGCCCCGATGCTCAGCGGACCGACGCTCGCCAGTACCTCCTTGGTCACCGCGTACGAGCTGCTCCAGAACAGCGCGGCCGCCACGACGGAACACGTCGCCAAGACCCTGGTTTTCCGCTCGTCCACCCCTGCTGCCCCATTTCCATGTTTTCCCGCGCACTTCCGGCTCCGCCCCGACCGCGCAGTGGAGCAGCGAATCAAGAACGGAAATTCCGCTGGAACGCTAGCAACTGATCCGGGAGTTTGACATCCTGACCGAACATAATTCGGCTGGGTGGAGATGTGACGGGATATGGATGAACTAGATTCGGCGTTGCTGCGCCTTCTGCAGCAAGACGGTCGGCGCACCAACCGGGACCTGGCGCAGGAGTTGGGGATCGCACCCTCCACCTGCCTGGAGCGGGTGCGCTCCCTTCGCGAGCGCGGGGTGCTGCTCGGATTCCACGCCGAGGTGGACCTCCCCTCGGTCGGCCGGGGGCTGCAGGCCATCATCGCCGTGCGGGTGCGGCCGCCGTCGCGTACGGTCATCGAGCAGTTCCAGGCCTTCGTGGCGCGGATGCCCGAGGTGATCGCGGTCTTCGTGACCACGGGCACCGACGACTTCCTCCTGCATGTGGCCGTTCGCGACACCGACCATCTGAACGCGGTGGTCCTCGACAAGCTGACCGAGCGACAGGAACTCGCGGACGTACGCACCTCGGTGCTCTACGGACACTCACGGAAGAACGTCATCGAGCCGATGTGAGGTCCTCGACAGACATCGGTCCACTTCCTCACCCTCGCCCAGGGAGTGCGGCTGAACTCCCCGGGCTGACCTGCTCGTACCTCCCTTCCTGATTTCCGATACGTCGGAGGTCTTCCCCAATCACTCAAGGGACCTGCACTATGCCCTGGAAGTTCACAACCAGAAATGGGAGGCACCTACGTGACCGCGACGCCAGGGAACGGGATCTCTCGAAGAGGTGTGATCGGCACGGCGGCCGCGGTCGCCGCGGGGAGCTGGTCGATCGGGTCCGGCACCGCCTGGGCGGCGTCCCCGTCGCCGGCGGGGGCGACAGACCTGTACGAACGGATGGCCAGAGCTGCCGCCCTGCGGTGGCGGCGGATGCCCGGCGACTGGAAGGACGGCCCCTTCCTCGGCAACGGCCTGCTCGGGGTGCAGGTGTACCGAGGTGCGACGGCCAACTCCGTGAAAGTCATGGTCAGCCACAGCCAGGTGCAGGACCAGCGACCTCAGTGGCGCGCTCCGTACGGATTCTCCCGGCTACCCATAGGGCATTTCGACCTCACCCTCGCCGGCGAGGTGACCGGCGTCGACTGGACCCTGGACATCTGGGACGCCGAGCTGCGCGGTGTCGTCACCACCACCCGGGGCAGCGTCCGCTTCTCGATGCTGGTGCACAACGCCCGTACCGCACTGCTGATCTCCACCCGGCCCAGTGCCGGCGAGGAGGCAGCGGCCTGGTCGTTCAGCTGGCTGCCCGCCATCTCGCCGCGTGAAAAGGACAAGCCCGCCGACTACACGGGCAACCCGGACCCCCGGACCGGATCCACCGGCGCCACCCACTACGTCGAGCAGCCGCTGATCGCGGGCGGCGGATGGACCACCGCGTGGCGTGAACGGCGTGTCGGCAGCGGCAGGTTGCTGGCCGCGCACATCGTCTACCGCTACCCCGACGACCTGTCGCGCACGACGAGGCTGGCCGTCGCCGAAGTGGCCCGCACGCTGTCCGCGGAACCGGACGACCTGGTGCGCGACCACCGCGCCTGGTGGCACCGCTTCTACCGGCGCAGCCTGCTGTCAGTACCGGACAAACGCATCCAGGACTTCTACTGGATCCAGCTCTACAAGGCCGCCTGCGCCACCCGGGCAGGCGGGCCCTCGATGTCCGAGTGGGGGCCGTGGTACCCGGAGACCGGGGGCAGCTGGAGCGCCGTGTGGTGGAACCTCAACGTGCAGATCGCCACCTGGCTGATCCAGGGGTCCCATCACCCCGAACTCGACTCCGTCACCTCCACCTTCAAGAACTTCGAGAAGTACCTGCCGCTCTCCGTCCCGCCGGAGTTCCAGGACGGCGACACCTACGCCCTGGCCCACCCCTCGGACTGGATGCTGCGCCCCGGCGCCAAGACCGTCGGTGTCCCCGGCACCTCCACCAAGACCGACAACAACGGCAATCTCATCTGGGCCATGCACAACGTCTGGCTCAGCTACCGCCACACCATGGACCTGTCGATCGTGCGTGACGTCCTCTACCCGATCCTGGTCAAGGCGGTGAACTTCTACGACCACTTCCTGTACGAGGGCGGCGACGGAAAACTGCACCTGCCGCTCACCCGGTCGCCCGAGTGGGCGGACGCCACCGACTGCACCTACGACCTCTCCCTGATCCGCTGGGGCTGCGCGACCCTCCTCGACTGCCTGCGCCTGCTGCGTACGGACCATCCGCGCGCCGGACGCTGGCGCGAGATCCTCCAGCGCCTGGTGGACTACCCGCGGGACGCGACCGGCGTCACCATCGGCGCCGGCAAGCCGCTCACCGAGTCCCACCGGCACTTCTCGCACATGCTGTGGCTCTTCCCGCTGCACGAACTGAGCTGGGACCGGACCGCCGACCGGGACACCATACGGACGACCTTCGACCACTGGGTCAAGGACCGCAGCCTGTGGGCCGGTTACAGCTACGCCGCCGCGTCCTCGATGGCCTCCCTGATGGAGCGCCCGGAGGACGCGCTCGACTATCTGACCTTCTTCACCGACGGCAACCTCATCAAGAACGCGTGGATGACCGCCAACACCATGTACGTCGAGGGCGGGAACCTGGCCGTCGAGAGCCCGCTGACGGCGGCCCAGTCGGTCCTCGACATGGCGGTGCAGAGCCACGGCGACGTCGTACGGGTCTTCCCCTCCGTGTCACGGCGCTGGCCCGACCTGTCGGTCCAAGGTCTGCGCACCCAGGGCGCGTTCCTCGTCGACGCGGACCGGTCGGGCGGCCGGACCCGATGGGTGCGCGTCCACAGCGAGGCGGGCGCCCCGCTCCAGTTGCAGCACGGCATCGACGGCGCCATCGACGTGCGGGACGAACGTGGGCGGCGGTTGAGCTACCGGGAGACAGGGGCCGGGCGGGTCCGGATCCAGCTCGGCCGGAACGAAACGGCTGTGGTTCTCCCGCGCGGAACGCACCCGGACCTGGGTCCGCGTGACGTGCCGGCCGTCGGTGACGCGAAGCCGTGGGGACTGCCGGACTGAGCCGGTGCCCGCGTCGAACTTCCCGGCAACGTGCACGTTGCCGGGGGCAGCGGCCGTCAGGACCAGTTGGCCGGTTCGGCGAGCGCGTACGACGAGGCGATCCGGTGGTTGTCGTGGTGGATCGTCAGTACGTCGGGGCCGCTGGGCGTACCGTCCCGCCACGCGGTGCAGTAGATGCCGTTCGACCAGCGGATGGTGCGCGAGGTCGACGGCAGGACCGTGATGCCGGTCATGCTGACGGTCTTCCTGCCGTTGAGCCAGACCTCGAAGGCGCCCGCCGAGGCCCCGGCCAGCTTCAGGCGGGCGACGACACGCAGCCACGTACCGCGCAGGGCCGTGATGGAGCCGACGGTGCCCTTGATGCCGCCGGAGCCGCCGAAACGGATCTCGTCGCCGATGACGAACATCAGGAGCCAGGGGCCCTCCGGGTCCTCCGGCGACCACTGCTGGAAGGTGACGTTCTGGTCATGGAACTCCCAGTCGGGGGCGAGGCGGATGGCCTGGCCGTAGTACTTGTCCTCGCCGACGCTCTGCGCGCCGCGCTGGATGACCTCCGAGTGGTACCCGCCCGTCTCGCCGATGTACGTCTGGGTCGCCTCCAGACAGTGGGCGCCCTTGTACACCAGGGAGTCCACGGTGGCGATCACGCCGTCCTTCTGCGTGTAGGCGTAATCCCACCCCTCGACGCTGCCGCGGTTCTGGAAGTACACCTCGTCGGCGGCGTAGGCCTGCCCGACCGCGGCGGTCGCACCGACCGTGCCTGCCAGGACGGTGCCGCCGAGCATGGCGAGAGCCTGTCGTCTGCGCACGTCGGGTCACCTCGTCCAGTAGCGGATGTTGCGGAAGCGGGCCTCCGCGCGGCCGGAACCGTGGTTGTACACGCCGTTCTTGAAGTAGCGGGTGGCGGGGCCCCGGTCGTCGACCGTGAGAACGAGGGAGTTGTCGAAGTAGACCTTGATGGTGCCGGTCCCGCTGCTCGCCTGGTGGGCGATCTTCACGTTGAACCACTTGTCGTACGCGTTCGTCCGGAGCACCGTGCCGTCGTAGCGCCGCACGGTGCCGCCGCCCGTGTCGTAGACGTTGAGCATGATGTCGGTGGCGGGGGTACCGGACGGGTGGACGCCGCGCAGGATCTGGACGAAGGAGGCGGCGTCGGTGCCGGACGGGAGGTAGACGTCGGCGTCCCACATGCGGTTGCCCGTCTTGTAGTCGACCTTCCAGCGCATCTCGGTACGCGGGTCGGTCGAGCTGTCCTCCTCGAACGGCTCGTCGGTGTCGTACACCCACATGCGGTGCACGCCGTCGCTGTAGCTGTGCCGGTCACCGAGGTCGAGGTTCCAGGGCTTCTGCCAGCTGTACGTGAACGAGGTCTGCGTCCAGCCGTCGGTCGGGTCGGCGGCCGGCGCCGCGGTGGCGAGCGGGACCTTCGGCAGGGCGAGCGCGGCGCCGCCGGCCAGCAGGCCGGCCCCGGCCCGTAGGACGGTTCTCCTGTTCATCGGGTGTCCTTTCCGGTGGGTGGGTGGTGGTGGTCGATCGTGTCGGCCGTCGCCCGGATCCGGAGTCGTCGAAGTGCCGGCCGGATCCGGCCGGGTACGTCAGGGGGCACGCGGCGTCGAAGTCCCGGCCGCGTCGAGCGCGAACGCAGGCAACCTCAATACATCGGAGGAGTCAAGGACTTGAACCAGGGTTGTTGACGACCCGTCAGCCTTCGACGCCAGAGACCGCAGTCCGACGCCCTCGATCGAGTTTTGCCCTGCACGTCTCTTTCCCGCCCCCGGGGAGACATGGCATGCTCACGACCGACACAGCTATGAACGTTGTTCATCTACATGAATCACTGCATGAGTCACTGTGGAGGAGCGGGCGGACATGAGCGAATTACCTGGCAGCGAGAGCCGAGACGGGTACACCGGCATCACGAGACGAGGCCTGCTGGGCAGCGCAGCGGTCGTGGCCGCCTACGCCGCGACGGGTGGCACAACTGCTGCCGCCGCTTCCGGCACGCACGGGCAAGTCCCACACTTATGGCGCGAGTTCACACACACCCCCTACGACCACCCGCAGATCCCCTACGTCGGCCGGGCGGGCTACCGCGGCGGACAGACGCGTTTCGCCCGCCACCCCCGCCTCTTCGACGTACGCGCCTTCGGAGCCAGGCCCGGCACCACCACCGACTCCGCTCCCGCGATCAACCGTGCCATCGCCGCTGCCGGCCGGGCCGGCGGTGGCACGGTCTCCATTCCGGCCGGGACCTTCCGCATCGACGACGTCATACGCGTCGGTCATTCGAACGTCGTTCTGCGCGGCGCCGGCAGCGGCCGCACCAGGCTGTACGCCACACGCAACCTCACCGAACTGATCGGCGTCTACGGCTCCCGCTACGGCGGTGACAAGTCGTCCTGGTCCTGGGCGGGTGGCCTCATCTGGCTCGCACCCGAGGCCCGTTGGAACTCCCTCACCGCGGCGATCCGGGCGAAGGCGTGGCCGTTCGAGGGATGGACCGGCAACCGGCGCGACGAGTGGCGGCCGCTCACCGGTGTCGCCCCCGCCCGGCAGGGCTCCTGGACGGTGACGGTCACCAGCCCCGCCGGGCTGCGTCCCGGCGCGCTCGTCCTCCTCCGGCTCGCCGACGACCCCGGCCACACCCTGCTGGAGCACATGGCGGGCGGAGGGCCCGGCCCCGAGGCGTACTACTGGGACGACAAGACGAAGCTGACCTCGTACGTCCCCTACGAGTGGCCGGTGCGCATCGCCGGTGTCCACGGCAGGAGGGTCACGCTCGAACGTCCCCTCCCGCTCGACGTCCGGCCGGAATGGAACCCCCAGCTCACCACCCACGTACCGGAGCTGACGGGCTCGGGCGTCGAGGGCCTGACCCTGGAGGCCGTGGAGACACCCCAGCAGCAGCACCTCCTCGACAAGGGGTACAACGGCGTCACCCTGCAGTGCGCCTACGACTGCTGGGTGGATGACGTGACGGTCCGTCATGTCGACAACGGTTTCGGCCTGGTGGCCGCCTCCGCCTGCACCCTGCGCCGGACGCGGGTCGCGGGCCGCGGCTCCCACCATCCCTACTTCTGCCGCGAGGGGTCGCACGACAACCTCATCGAGGACTTCACCATCGAGGAGCGCACCAGTCCCGCGCCGTCCAACACCCAACTGCACGGCATCAACGTCGAGGGACTGTCCTCGTACAACGTGTGGTCGCGCGGTGACATGCGGATGGGCACCTTCGACAGCCACAAGGGTCTGCCCTTCGCCAACGTCCGCACCGACATCACCGTGAACAACAACGGCCGTCACGGTGGTGACGCGAGCGCGGGGCCCCTGTTCGGCGCCCGCTTCACGCACTGGAACATCCGCGTCACCAACGGCCGGGCGGGCCTGATGAAGATCGACGGTCTTGCACCGTACTCCGCCACTGTCGGCGTCAGCGAGGTCACGGAGTTCGACCAGATCGACGTCCCCGACTTCACGGGCGACCTGCACACGCGACTGGAGCTGTACGGCAGCCCCGGCGCGGTGCGTCCGCAGAACCTCTACGAGGCCCAGCGCAGGCTGTAGGCCGCGCCACGCCAACCCCTGACTTCATGTACGTGATCGGAGTTGACCTATGAGCGCTCGATCCCGCCTGGGTGTCCTCTTAGCGGCCCTGGCCGCGTTCACCGCCGGCGCGGTACCCGCGGCGACAGCGAGGGTGGAGCACCTGGTGCCCAAAGCCCCGCACACCGCCGTCCTCGACGGCACCCGCATGCAGCAGACCAAAATCCGTCTGGACCGCGGCGACTCACAACTGCGGCGATCCGCACGGGCGTTGACGGCCCGTGCCGACAAGTGGCTGAACCAGGGCCCCTGGACGGTCGTCGACAAACCCAAGCCCGCACCCGGGGGTGACACCCACGACTATCTCAGTCAGGCCCCGTACTGGTGGCCCTCCACGCCACCGACCGCCGACAACCCGTGGGGCTGCCCGTATGTGCAGCGCGACGGGCAGCGCAACCCCGAGGTCGACACCGGAACGGATCGCCAGGACGTCGAGAAGGTCTTCGACTCCGCGTATGACCTGTCCCTGGCCTGGTACTACACCGGCGAGAAGCGGTACGCCGTCAAGGCCGGGCAGATCCTGCGCACCTGGTTCCTCGATCCGGCCACGAAGATGAACCCGAACCTGAACCACGCGCAGTTCATCCCCTGCAAATACGACGGCCGGGCCATCGGCATCATCGACTTCTCACAGTCGTACACCAGCGTCCTCGACGCGCTGGCCATCCTCGACACCGGCGCCGCCGGCTGGACCAAGACCGACCGTGCCGGCATGGCACGGTGGAACACCGCCTTCCTCGACTGGCTCAAGAACAGCGACTTCGGCAAGCAGGAGGCGGCAGCCGCGAACAACCACGGCACCTTCTTCGACATGCAGCTCGCCGCCCTCGCCTACGCGACGGGCGACACCGACCTGGCCCGGCGCACGGTCGTGAACGCGCGGAGCGCACGCATCGCCCCGCAGATCGCCGCGGACGGCAGCCAGCCCCAGGAGCTGGCCCGGACACGCAGTTGGCACTACTCGACCTTCGACCTGGTCGCCTACACCCGGCTCGCGGCCATCGGCCGGCACGTCGGTGTGAACCTGTGGAAGTACCAGGGTCCTGACGGGCAGAGCCTGTTCAAAGCGGTGGACTACCTGCTGCCCGCCGCGACCGGAGCCGCCGCCTGGCCGCATCCGGAGCTCGAGTTCTACCGGTACGCGGCCACCGACGTGGTGCACGCGGCCGCCGACGCGGGCGACCGGCGGGCCCAGCGGGCGGTGCCCTCGCTTCAGGAGCCACCGGGCGGCGATCTGTGGGCGCTGCGCCCGGCGGCGGAACAACTGGACTCCATCGCGGGCTGACATCGCACCGCGGCAAAGACGTGACGGGCCGGGCGACGGGAAGAGAATCCCGCCGCCCGGCCCGTCCCGTGTCAGGGCCTGATCGTCAGCCAGTCGAGCGCGGCGACCCGGGCCGCGCCCTTCGCCACGAGGTAGAGGTCGTGCGTGCCGGTGACCTCGCGCTTCAGGGTCACGGACTGCTCCTGCCAGTCACCGCCGGCCGCGACGGGCACCACTGCGACCAGCGGGCCATCCGGCGCGTCCAGGCGCAGCTGGAGCGAGCAACTCCGGGTGCCCTGGGGGCAGGCGGAGTCGAGGCGGGCGGTGAGGTGCTTTCCGCGGACGTTCGCCTTGCGGAAGGCCACCCGGTCGCCTGAGCCGAGAACTCCGGTGGCCGCCGTGCCGCGCTCCACTCCTCGTACGGTCGTGGCCTGTTCGGCCTGGAGCGTGGAGGCGGCGTCGGGTCCGTCGCCGTACAGCCGGATGTCGTTGACGACCCAGGGCGCGGGTCCGCTCGCGGTGAGCGTGATCCGGATGTAGCGGGCGGTGGTCTGCCGGGGGAACACCGCGTCCTGAGTGAAGGAGCGGCCGGAGACCCGGGCGAGCGGTTCGCCGAAGTGCGTGCCGTCACCGCTGACGGAGACCGTGAAGCCGTACGGCTGGCCGTTGGTGTCGCGGCCCGCGTCGAGGGAGAGCCGGCCGAAGGTCTTGCTCTCGCCGAGGTCGACGGTCAGGGACTGGCCGGCGCTCTGCGGGGCGGCCCCGGTCCAGCGGGTGTTGATGTCTCCGTCTACGGTGGCCGAGGCATTGGTGCCGTCGCTCGCGGTGGCGCTCCAGTTGCCGTGCCGCACCCGCTGCTGGCAGCCGGGCAGATCGCAGCCGGTCGACCAGACGGGCGCGCCGTACTCGTAGGCGCCCTGGTCGGGAGCCGTGCCGAGGGTGTCGGTGGTGATGCCGTCGATCACCTCGCCCGCGTCGATGGCGGGCGAACCGGGCGTCAGCCACAGCTCGCCGTTGACGGCGTTCGTGTAGCCGGGCTTGTCGCTGATCAGGTTGGAGCGGACCACCGGCAGCGGGTCACCGGTCTGCGTCGCGGTGATCGGCTTCGGTCCGACGATGTTGCTGATGTACGAGCCGGAGGCGTCGGTCGCGCCGCTGAGCAGGACCGAGTTGCCGTTGATGCCCACACCGTAACTGGAGTTGTGGTCCTGGTTTTTGATGCTGGGGCCGGTGTGGCCGTTGAAGAAGGTGCCCCGGGCGCCGGTGTTCCAGGCGACGTTGTGGTGCAGCAGGAAGTTGCCGGAGTAGTTGTCGACGTAGAAGCCGACCTGGCCGTCGGCGTCGTGCGAGGTGTTGTGGTCGATGGAGCTGCCGGAGCCGTTCAGGCTGCAGCAGACGTAGAAGGGTGAGCCGTCGCGCGAGGTGCGCATGGCCTCCGACATGTCGTTGTAGGCGATGCGGTTGTCGTGGAACTCGGTGCCGTTGAGCTGCCAGGCGGTGTCGATGGACGCGCGCCCGGTGCGCCGGATCGTGTTGTGGGTGACCGTGTGACCGTTGCCGTTGATCTCGATGCCGGGGGTGTAGCTGCCCATCCAGCCGACGTCGTGGATGTAGTTGTTGGTGACGGTGTTGCCGGTGCCGCGGACCAGGACGCCGTCGCCGGCCGACTGCGCGATCTCGCTGTTCTTGAGCGTGTTGCCGGTGCCGAGGATCTGCACGCCCGAGTCGAGGATGCGGGAGGCGACGATGTGCCCCTCGAACGGATCGATCGCGAGATCGCTGTCCGGCGGCATGGGCAGGGTGGAGAACTCGGAGATGTACGTGGCACGCAGCCCGTCGACCACAACTCCCGTACTCGACTTACCGGTTCGCAGGGAGGTGCCCCACAGGTTCAGGCCGCGCACGGTGACGTACGAGCTGCCGCTCAGGTCGACACCCCACAGCCGGTGCTTGGCGGTCACCGTGTGTCCGGCGATGCCGCCCTTCGGGGGGACCATGTAGAGCTGGTGCGCGGCCTTGTCGTAGTACCACTCCCCCGGCTGGTCCAGGGCGGCCTTCGACCCGACGAGGTAGTAGTTGCGGTAGGTCTGGTTGCCCATGCACAGCGGCGGGCAGCGGTAGTTGCCGCCCTTGAAGTCCAGCTTGCCGGGTGCCGTGGCGGTGACCGTGCCGGTCTGCTGGGCCCAGGGGTTGGAGCCCGCCCACAGGTGCACGGTGGCGCCCGACCAGTCGGCGTCGGGCAGGTCGCTGTCGTCGATGTGCTGGTCGGTGGAGGTGGTGTCGGCCTCGGCCCAGGTGGTGTTCAGCGGATCGGCCCCCGAGTTGGGCCAACGGCCCTCCGCGGCACGGGCGTTGTCGAGGAACACCGCGTTGAAGTCGGGGTCTGGCGGCAGGTCGGTGTTCGCGGCGACCAGTCCACCGCCGGCGTCCTTCCAGCCGGTCACCCGCTCGGTCCCGTCCACGGTCACCGGGCCGTCACCGTAGGCGGCGACCGTGATCGGGGCGCCCTTGGTGCCGGAGGGAGGGGCGAGCTGTTCACGGTAGGTGCCCTGATGGACCAGGCAGGTGTCGCCGGGGCGGACCCGGTCGAAGCAGGCGCCGATGGTGCGCAGGGGGCTTGCCTGCGTGCCGCGTGCGTGGTCGCTGCCCGAGGGGGCGACGTGGTACGTGTGGCCGGACGGCGCCGCGTGCGCCTGCACCGGGGAGGTCAGCAGCGCGGTCACGGCGCCCAGTACGGCCAGGTGTTTGAGTCTGATGTCGCGTCGCCTCATGTCCCGTCGTGTCATGTCGCGTCGCCTCGTGTCGCGGCGCCTCGTGTCGCGTCGTCTCGTGTCGCGTCGTCTCATGTCGCGTCTCCAGTCGTCGGATCTGCGCTGGTCGGAGGGTGTGCAGGGGTGGGAGGGTGTGCAGGGGCCGGAGGGTGTGCGGTGGTCTGAGGGTGTGCGGGGGTCGAGGGGTGTGCGGGGGTCGGGGGCTGTCGCCAGGCCGTCTCGGCTTCTTCGCTTCCGCCGGGGGCGCCGAGCACGGCGCACCTCAACCAGTGCTCCCCGGCAGGAAGTCGGCCCCTGAGGACGGGCAGTGCGGTGCGCCGTGCCAGGACGTTCGTACCGGGCAGGCAGTCGACGACCTCGCCCTCGCGTCGGCC
Source organism: Streptomyces sp. NPDC006332 (assembly GCF_040612855.1). NCBI lineage: Bacteria > Bacillati > Actinomycetota > Actinomycetes > Kitasatosporales > Streptomycetaceae > Streptomyces > Streptomyces sp. NPDC006332. The sequence goes on along the minus strand of NZ_JBEXRA010000018.1, from coordinate 39,838 downwards.
GTCGAGGTCGCGTAGTCCGGTGAGTCCCTCGGGGGCCGACACCCGTGCGCGTCCCGGACCGGTCAGGCGGTCCGTGCCCGCGTCCCGGTCGACGGCGAAGCCGCCCTCGGCGGTGTGCAGAGCCCGAGCGGTGCGGATGCGGTGGGTGCGCACATGCCAGGGCGCGGCGGCCGTCAGCCAGGTGGTGATCTCCACGTCGGGCCACGGGTGCCAGGTGCTGAGGACCGTGTCGGCGGTGACGTAGGAAGCGGCCGGCTCCTCGCGCACCCGGTAGTGCGCCCCGCCGTCGTCACTCAGCGCCAGCATCGAGTCGTACGCGCCCTGCTCGAGCCCGAGCGTGCCGCCCGGCAGGCTGAAGCCGAAGCGGGTCGAGTAGGCGAACTTGGCGTACTTCTCGGCTCCGTGGCGCACCCACGGGTGGTGCTGGCGCCCGGCGAGCAGGGTGACGTCGCCGGACTCCCGCATGAGTACCGCCCCGGCGTGCGGCTGGGCGCTGACCGCGGGCAGGGCGGGAGCCGGCCCTTCCTTCGCGGTCCAGAACGCGTGCTGTGCGGGCAGCGCGAGCGGCAGATACGCCTTGAGCGACCAGTAGGGCGAGCCCGGCGCGTTGTACTGCTCGGCCAGCGCCGGCTGCGGATAGCCGTACCCCACGGACAACAGCCCGTCGGGTCCGGTCACCGGCCGCCCACGCCACCAGCGCAGATGCCGCAGCAGATACCCCTTGACCTCGCCCCACGGCAGTACGTCGACGCCCGCGAACGGCAGCGCGCCCCAGAAGGCGGCCTGCGCCCAGCGGTAGGTGAGGCTGCGGCCGTAGGGGACGGCGGCACCGTCGTCGGCGAACCAGTGCCGGAAGTCGCCGGCGAAGGCGGCCGCCCGGTGCTTGAAGCGGTCGCCGCCCGTGAGCGCGTCGTACAGCAGACCGTAGAAGTGCATGGCCCACGGGACGTAGTAGTCGCGGCGTTCGGTGGGCCCGTCCGCGTACCAGCCGTCGCCGAGCCAGAACGTCTCCAGGCGGTCGAGCCGTGCCGTGATCAGGGAGCGGTCATAGGTCACCCCCACCCGGTCGAGACCGAGGCTGACCAGCACCGGGAAGAAGAGCCAGTTGTTGTCGGTGGTCTCCCGCGGGAGTGCGCTGAGCAGCCAGCGTGCGAGCCGGTCGCGTTCGGGTCCGCTGAGCGGGTCCCACCACTGCTCGGGGGCGAGGGCGAGGGCGAAGCCGATGGCGGCCATCTCGACGATGCGTTGGTCATGGTCGACCGGCTCGCCCCAGTATTCCGGGTGTGCGGGATCGCTGCCGTGGGCGAGGCCCTCGGCCCACAACCCCGTGTGTGGAACGGCCTGTCCGCCCGCCGCGAGGGGCGCGAGTCCCCACAACGGCCGGGCGAACGCCTCCAGTTCGGCGGCCGTGTCGTCGTGGATCGCGGTGTTCACGCCGAGCCGCACGCGTGCCCGTCCCGCACTGAAGCGGGATGCGACGGGCTCGACCAATTTCCTTACCTGTGAAGCGAGTTCGGTACGCGTGTCGTCCATCAGCCCTTCTCCGCCCCGGCCAGCAGCCCGGTGCGCAGGAAGCGCTGGGCGAGGACGAAACCGATCAGCAACGGCGCGCAGGCCACCAGCCCGGCGAGGGCCGCCTCCGGCTGGTGGATGTCGAGGTCGGCGAAGCCGCTGGAGTTGTTGACCGCGCCGGTGGACTGCAGCAGGGACATCAGGCCGAGCTGGAGAGTGAAGGTGCGGTCGTCGGAGAGCATCACGAAGGGCAGGAAGAAGTCGGTCCAGCAGCGGACGAAGCCGAAGAAGGCAATCAGGGCGATGGCGGGGCGGGCCAGCGGCACCGCGACCGACCAGAACAGCCGCAGTTCGCTCGCGCCGTCGACGCGTCCGGCATCCAGCAGGCTGTCGGGCAGGTTCGCCTGGAAGTGCAGGAAGGCGAGGTAGACGCCGAACGGGTAGAAGGACAGCGGCAGGATGACCGACCAGACCGTGCCGGTGAGGTGGACCGCCGACATCTCCAGGTACAGCGGGAGCACCAGCGCGGCCGGGGGCAGGATCATCGTCACGATCGACAGGGTGAGCAGGGCCCGGCGGCCGGCGAACTCGTGTTTGGCGAGCGCGTAGCCCGCGGGCACGCACAGCAGCAGGGCGAGGGCCACGCTGGCCGCCGCGTAGACGATCGAGTTGCCGATCCACAGGGTGATCTCGCCGTCGTTGTACGACGTCAGGTGCGACCATGCGTCGCCCACGTTGCCCAGCGAGCCGAAGCCGAGCGGTGAGCCGGTGGTGAGGTCGTCGGCGGTGCGGGTCGGGGCGAGCAGCAGCCAGAGCAGGGGCAGTCCGAAGAAGACGGCCGCGCCGAGCAGGAACAGGGCGCGGGCGCCGCGTGACAGAGCGGTCATCGCCTCACTCACCGGGAGTCGGAGGAGTCGGTGGCGTACATACGGGTGCGGGTGATCACGATCCAGGCGGCCAGCACTCCTACCGCGAGCATGGCCAGCGACAGCGCCGCGGCCTTGCCGAAGTCGCCGTCCTGGGTGGCGTAGGTGTAGGCGAGCTGGTTGACGGACCAGGTGGGGCTGATCTGGCCGGGTGCGCCGGTGGACAGCACGGTGGGCTCGACGAACACCTGACTGCCTGAGGCGAAACTGGAGATCAGTACGAAGGCGACGTACGTGCGCACCATCGGCAGCTTGACGTGCCACATGGTCCGCCAGGCCGAGGCCCCGTCGACCTGCGCGGCCTCCAGGACGTCCTTGGGGAGCGCGTTGAGCGCCCCGTACAGGACCACGATCCAGCCGCCGGCGTGCACCGCGACGCCCATCACGGTGAGGACGGCGATCACGCTGCCGCCGGACAGCGCGTCGGTGGCGCTCTTGACGTCCATCAGGGTGAGCAGGGGTGAGAAGGGGCTGCTGTCCGGGCTGACCATGAACAACCACAGCAGGGCAGCGGCGGAGCCGGTGACCGCGCCGGGCAGGTAGTAGACGAGCTGGAGCGCGCTGGTCGTGCGGCCGGGGCGGGCGTGCAGGGTGAAGGCGAGGGACAGGACGGTCAGCAGCAGGACGGGCAGCCACAGCAGCAGATACGTCGTCACGTGGGCGGCAGCGTCGCCGAGCCGGTAGTCCTGGAACACCGCCGCCCAGTCGCGCCCGCCGGAGAAGGAGCCGTTGTCGACGAACGAGGTCCACAGGGCGTATCCGGCGGGCGCGAGCCCGAAGAGCACGAGGAACACCGTGTAGGGGCCGACGAGGATCCAGACGGCGGCGGTGCGTGCGGGGCGGCGCCCGCGGCTGGACGTCACCGGCCTCGCGGCCGCGACCGCGGGCGGGCGGGGTGTCGTGAGCGTCTTCATCCGACCGTGTATCCGCTGGTCTTGGCCGCCGCGTCCAGTTTGTCCTGCCAACTGGCCAGAGAATCGCGGAGGTTGCTGCCGGAGTCGACCGCCTTGACGAAGGTGTCGTTGAAGCTGCTCTGCCAGTCGGCCTCGAAGCGGACCGCGCCGAAGCCGGGGCGCAGCGCGTTCGCCGCCGCGGTGAGGGCGGGCATCGGGTCGGAGGCGTAGTACGGGTCCTTCGACTTGGCCTCGCCCCATGCCTTCGCGGCTGCCGTGAAGGCGGGATAGGTGGGCTGCTTCGCCTGGAGGTCGACGTCGGTGGTCATCCAGCGCACCAGGTCCACGGCCTTCTTCGTCCGCTCACCGGCGTGCGAGGAGACGAGGAAGGCGCCGCCGCCGACCTGTCCGGCGTACGGCTTGTTCTCGCCGGGCCAGGTGGGCATGGGGGCGGCGGCGATGCGTCCCTCGGGCACCTTGAAGGCGGGCTTGAACATGAAGTCGCCGAACCAGGCGGGGGCGGGCAGCATCAGGATCTTGTCGTCCTTGCCGAACTTGGCGAAGCCCGGGTCGATGGGTACGACGGTGGTCACGGCCTTCTTACGGGCGAGCGGCTGGAGCAGATCGGCGACCCGGGTGCAGTTGGGTCCACCGAGATCGATGTGGACCTTGGTGAGGCTGAGCGTGTCGCGGGTGGGGCAGCCGCTGCTGCCGAAGTAGACGCCGGCGCCGTACTTGCCGTTGACGGCTCCGACGATGGTGCCGGGGTGTTCCTCGGCCGCCTTCAGGCCGGTGCGCTGGTACTCGGTCCAGGTCTTGGGGACCTGGTAGCCGTATCGCTTCATCAGTGTGGCGTCGTACCACAGGACGGTGGGGGCGATGTCGTTGCGCAGGCAGTACGTCTTGCCGCCGAAGGAACAGGTTTCGAGGGAGCCGGGCGTGAAGCCGTCGCGGACGGACTGCGGGACGAGGTCGTCGAGCGCGGCCGCGTAGCCGAACTTCTCGCTCGCGAGGGTCGCCGCCTCGGCCGGGTTGGCCAGGAAGACGACGTCGGGCCAGCCGCTCTTGGTGCGGTTGGCGAGCGAGACCTTGGTGGGCACGTAGCCCGCGTCGGGCGGGATGGTGACGATGCGCATCTTCACGTCGGGGTGGGCCTTCTGGTACTGCTGGGCCGCGGGCATCCGGGTGTTGTCCACCCAGACCAGCAACTCGTCCTTCGCGTCGCCCGATCCGCCGCCACCACCGGTTCCTCCGCAACCGCAGAGCACCAGAGCCACGGCCGCGGCCAGCGAAGCCGCGCGCCATCTCTTCATGGGGACCACCTTTTCGCCGAGGAGCCTTACTCCAGGACCGCGGGTTGCGATAGTTTTCGCAAACCGCGATCGCCCGGCAACGTAGGAGATTCATCCGATGACGTCAACGGTTCGGACAGGATCAGGTGAGGCGAGGCGGCGCACCCTGGCCGAAATCGCCGAACAGGCAGGCGTATCGGTGTCCACCGTCTCCAAGGTGCTGCACAACAGATCCGATGTATCGGCGGAGACGCGGGCCAAGGTGCAGCGCCTCCTTGAACACCATGGCTACCTGGCGAAACACCGCCCGGCGGCCACCGCGGCCCCGCCCGGCGGTCTGATCGACTTCGTGATCAACGAACTGGACAGCCCCTGGGCGGTGGAGCTGATCCGGGGCGCGGAGGATGTGCTGCACGACGCGGGCATGGGACTGGTCGTCTCCTCCACCCACGGCCGGACCAGACGCGCCCGTCAGTGGCTGGACTCGCTCGCCACCCGCTCCACCCGCGGAGCGATTCTCGTGGTGCCGGAACTTACGCCTCAGCAGCACGAGGAACTGAGTCGGCTCGGCATTCCCTACGCGCTGGTGGCGCCGATCGACGAGCCCGTGCCGGGCACGCCGTGGGTGGGCGCGACCAACTGGCCCGGCGGGCTGGCCGCGACCCGCCACCTCATCGAGCTGGGCCATCGCCGCATCGCGATCATCAGCGGCCCGGAGCGCAGGCTCACCTCGCGGGCGCGGGTCGACGGCTACCGCTCGGCACTGGCGGAGGCCGGTCTGCCCTTCGATCCCGAGCTGGTGCGATACGGCGACTTCACCCATGGGCTCGCGCACCAACACGCCCTGGAACTCCTGGCGCTGCCCGAGCGTCCGACGGCGATCTTCGCCGGCAGCGACCATCAGGCGCTGGGTACCTACCGGGCCGCCGCCGAACTGGGCCTGCGCATCCCGGCCGACGTGAGCGTGGTGGGCTTCGACGACCTGCCCTTCGCGGACTGGGTCACCCCACGCCTGACGACGGTCCGCACTCCGCTCGCCGACATGACCGCGCTCGCCGCCCGGATGGTGCTGCGGCTGCTGTCCGGGGAGCAGCCGGAGACGACGCGGGTGGAGGTGGCGACGGAACTGGTGGTACGGGAGAGCAGCGGACGCCGTCCCAGCCGGGAGGACGACGCGTAAGGCCTCTCGTTCGGATCGCAGGGCTCGCGGGTGAGGGCACACGCGGGACGTCGGACGGCCGTCGGGGCTCAGACGCGCGCGGCCACCCCGCGAGTCACGCCGCCGTGGGGCTTTGGCGAGAAACCGCGGGCTGCCGTCTCCGGCTGGTCAAGAGCCTCTGCCGCGGCCCGGACACGGACATGACCGCCACGGGAGCCTGCCTCGGCGCGAACGCGTCGGCGCTCAACCGCCGGTGGCGAGGCGGTCCAGCCACTCCCTCAGCAGATACCGCTCCGCGCTGCTGAGGGTCGTCTGTTCGGGGAGTGCGGCGCGCAAGGCGCGGGCGGCGCCCGACGGTCCCGCGTCCCGCACGGCCGGCGTCTGGGCGGTGACGGCGGCGACCATGGACTCCCGCAGCGTGGTCAACAGGGTGCGGTCGCGTCGGTCCTCGGGCAGGGACAGCCAGGTGAGCACCGCGCCGCGCGACGTGGCGTGGATGATCTGGGCCGCGAGTTCCTCGTCGACGCGGAGCCAGCCACCGGCGGCGAGGCGCCGGACACGGCCCTTGAGGATCTCCATGCCGGCCTTGAAAGCCGCCGAGTCCGCCCTCGTGGGTTCGCTGTACATCAGCGTGTACAGGGCGGGGTTGGTCAGACCGAATTCGACCGCGACGTCCCAGCCGGCTCTCAGGTCCTCGATGAGGTCCGGCGGTTCGGGGTCGATGCGCTTGGTGGCGAGGAACTCTTCGAAACCGTGCTCGGCCACCGCGTCGAGGAGCCCGTCCTTGTCGCCGAACAACCGGTAGATGGCCGGTGGCTGCAGGCCCGCCTGGTCGGCGACGGCGCGGGTGGTGACCGCGTCGCGACCCGAGCGGGTCAGGAGATCGATGGCGGCCTCGATGACCCGCCTCCGGGTCTGTTCGCGACCGACGGCCGCGGCATCGGAAGCCGTGCTCCTGCTGTGTGGAGGTGGTGGCATGAATCAACGATACCTTGTCGCCGATTCCAAGGTTATTATCAGTGATACGCTTTTTACGATTTCACTGGAAACACATCGTGGAGGATGTCGTGATCATCGTGACCGGAGCCACCGGACAGCTCGGGCGCCAGATCGTCGAGGCGCTGTTGACCCGCATACCGGCCGAACAGGTCGGCGTCAGCGTCCGCGACCCGCGAAGAGCACGGGCTCTCGCCGACCGGGGGGTGCGAGTGCGGCAAGGCAACTTCACCGACGCCGCCGGCCTCGCTCACGCCTTAGAGGGTGCCTCCCAGGTACTCATCGTCTCGGTCGACCTGATGGGTGAAGAGGCCGTGCGGCAGCATCGGGCCGCGATCGACGGGGCCGTCGCGGCCGGTGCCCGCCGCGTCCTCTACACCAGCCACATGGGCGCCAGTCCGACGTCGCGTTTCCAGGCGTGCCGCGACCATGCGGCCACCGAGGAAGCGCTGCGCGCCTGCGGCGTGCCGTACACCTCCCTGCGCAACGGCTTCTATGCCGCCAGCGCGGTGCGGTTCCTCGCGCACGGCATGGAGTCCGGTGAGGTCGCGCTCCCCGAGGACGGGCCGGTCAGCTGGACCGCGCACGCCGACCTGGCCGACTCGGCCGCCGCCATCCTGGCCGACGAAGGTCTCTTCGACGGCCCCACGCCACCGCTCACCGCGGCGCAGGCTCTCACCTTCGACGACATCGTCGGCATCGCCACCGAGGTCACCGGACGTCCCGTCACGAGGACCACCGCATCCGACGAACAGTTCCGCGCGCACCTGGTGAGCAACGGCGCCCCCGCGGAAACGGCGGATCAACTGGTGGGCGTCTTCACCGCCTGCCGCGCCGGCGAATTCGCCGCCGTGGACCCCACCCTGGCCACCCTGCTCGGCCGCGAACCCGTCACCCTGGGCGCGGTGCTGCGCGAGCACCTGTCCGGCCAGTGACGGGAGCCGGGGCTCGTGACGCGATCCTGCACCACGCGGGTCAAGTTACGGAAGCGGGCCCCGGTGGCAGGTGGACCGTCATGATCAGGACGCAGGCCTGGGTGCCGGACCCACGGTAGGTGTGAGGGGTGTCGCCGTCGAATGTGGCGGTCTGTCCGGCCTCCACGGTGTGTTCGGCGCCGTCGACGATCAGGGTCATCCGGCCGGAGGTGACGTTGACGGTTTCCACGACTCCGGCCTGGTGGGGGTGGCTGGGGTATTCCTCGTCCGGTTCCAGTCGCCAGCGCCAGACCTCGACAGGGGCCGGGCCCGAGGTCGTCAGCATCAGCCGGGCCTCGCTGCCCCGGTCGCCGGTCCACAGGGGCGCCACGGCGTCGGCGGCCACCACCCGGACCCGACCTTCGGGCGGCCCCTGCATCAGCGCGGACACCGAGATGCCGAGGGTGTCGGCCAGCCGGACCAGGGTGGCCAGGTTGGGATTGCCCTGGGCTTTCTCCAGTGCCACCAGGGCCCCCTTGCTGACCTGGGAGCGTCGGCTGAGCTCATCCAGGGACAGGCCCGCCCGGGTGCGGGCGGCCCGGACGTTGTGCGCCACCGTCCGCAGAGCCGCGGCCGTCTCGACCATCTGATCTCCATCCTCACCACGGACCACCGCAATGCACCGCACGGTCGGTTGGTTGACATGGGTCGGTCGTTGCGTTGTACGGTGCAGTCGTTCCAATGATGGTAACGGAGAGCAGCTGTAAGGACGCTGCCGCCCAGTACGGACACAGAAAACGGAAACCCCGCCATGCCCGCCTTCCGCATCGCCCCCGCCGTCGCGGACGCCTTTCCCGACACCCTGATCGCCCTGGTCACAGCGACCGGCCTGCGTGGCCGCGAACCCTGGCCCGACACCACCGCGGCCCTGGCGGACCTGGAACAGCAACTCGCCGACGCCACGTGGCAGCCCGCCGACGAGACGGACCCCCGCATCGAGGCCTGGCACACCGCCTACCGCTCCTTCGGCACCAACCCCCGCCGCATCCGCCCCAGCGTCGACGCGCTGGGCCGCCGCCTCGCCAAGAAGGGAAGCCTGCCCCGCATCAACCCGTCCGTCGACTCCTACAACGTGGTCTCCGTCCGGCACGGCCTGCCCGCCGGCGCCTTCGACCTCGACCACGTCGTCGACGACGTCGACATCCGGTACGCGGACGGCCGCGAAGAGTTCATCCCGCTCGGCGAACCCGACACCGTCGAGCGTCCCAAGCCCGGCGAGATCATCTACGCGGACACCGCCGGCGTCCTGACCCGCCACTGGAACCACCGCGACGCCCACCGCACCCGCGTCACCGAGGACTCCGCACACGTCGCCTTCGTCCTCGAAACCCTCCACGCCACCCGCGACGGCGACCTCCTGAAGGTCGCAGCGGAGGAGCTGCGGGACCTGCTCGCCCCGCACAGCGCACAGACCGCCGTGCACTACCTCAGCCCGGCTCGTCCCCAGGCCACCACCTGAGAGCACGACCAGCCCGGACCCGTGCCCGGTCCGCCACAAACACGCCGCCACGGCGCCACGGAGGCGTCAGTGCCGCGGCCGCTCCTCGCCTTCCCAACCGGTCCCCGCGGTCAGATCCCGTACGGCTCGGGCGACGTCCGCGCCGAGGTCGTCGAGACTGTGGTCCGCGCCGAGGACCATGCGACGCAGCTGCGGCATGGCGATGCTCCAGCTCGCCAGGGCCATGGTGAAGAACACCCGGGTACGCGCGTCGTGGGCCTGCCCGCCGGCTTCCGCGGCGTCGATCTTGTCCTGGTAGTGGCGAGTGCGGGCCTCCTCGGCCGGGACGGGCCGGTCGCCGATCTCCAGGGCCTCCCACATCACCAGGCGCAGGGCCTCGGGGTGGGCGCGGTGGTAGGCGAAGAGACGCTCGGCATAGCCGGGCAGGTCGCCGCTGGGTGGTACGGCCTCGGCCAGCTCGGCCAGCACGCGTTCGAGGACGACGGCGAAGAGCTTGTTCTTGTCGCCGAAGTAGTCATAGATCGCGCGCTTGTTGGCCTTGGCCTGGGCGGCGATACGATCCACCCGCGCACCGGCGACCCCATGCGCGGCGAACTCCGCGGTCGCCGCCGCGAGGATGCGTTCCTTGGTCGCCGCCGAGTCGTATGCCATGCAGTCCATGGTAACGAACCGGTTCGTTTGACCGGTGCGACGGGCCGACGCCGCGTGCGTCACGCACCGGCGCCTCGATGCCCCCCGCCATCATCGGAATCCCTGCCCGCAGGTCAGGCCCCGCGGTTCGCCCTGGCAGGCAAGGCGTCGGCGAGAGACGCAGTGGGGCCACCGCGGCGGCCGGTCAGGTGGGCGCCGAGGGCGAGGAGCGCGGCCACCGCGACCAGAGCACAGACGGCACCCCAGCCCAGCTGGGTGTAGGCGCGCGTCCCGAGCCAGGAGCCGACGCTCGCGCCGATGAAGCCGCACGTCATGTAGCCCGTGTTGAGGCGGCTACGGGCTTCGGGGCGCAAGGCGAAGATGCGGGCCTGGTTGGCCACCTGGCCGCACTGCACGGCCACGTCGATCAGCAGCAGTCCCGCGGCGAGGCCGGCGATTCCGGCCGGGCCGCCCGAGAGGCCGGTCAGGAGGAAGGCGCCGGAGACGAGGGCGAGCAGAATGCACCACAGGTTGACGCGGTCGGCGCCGTATCGGTCGACCCAGCGGCCGGCCCCGGGTGCCAGGAACATACTGGCCGCGCCGATCAGCGCGAGCAGGCCTACCGCCTGGGTACCCATGGCGTAGCGAGGGCCCGTGACCAGGAGGGCGACGGCGGTCCAGGCCGCGCTGAACGCCCCGAAGAGAGTGACCTGGAAGTAGACCGAGCGGCGCAGCTGCGGCTCGTGGAGCAGGAGCCGCAGCGTATCGGCGAGCAGGGTGGGGTACCGGTCGCGCACGGTCGGGACGCTGCGCGGCAGGGCGAAACCGAGGGCGAGGGCGAGTATTCCGGTGAGCACGGCCGCCACCAGGTACGGGGCACGCCAGCCGAGATGCTCGCCCAGTACGCCGCCGAAGGTGCGGGCCAGCAGGATGCCTCCGATCAGCCCGGCCTGCAGGGTGCCGGTGACAGCCCCTCGGCGCTCGGGTTCGACCAGGCCCGCGGCCATGGGCAGCAGGATCTGCGGAACAACGGTGGCCACACCGACCACGGCACCGGCGACGAGGAGTGGACCGATGGCCGGGGCGAGACCGGCGGCGAGCAGAGCGAGCGCGGTCACGGTAAGCAGCACGGTGATCAGCGGTCGGCGGGACAGCCGATCGCCGAGCGGTACCAGCAGGAAGATACCGACGGCGTAACCGAGTTGGGTGACTGTGGTCAGCACGGCCGCCGCGTCCTGGCCGACACCGAGACCGTGCGCGATCAACGGAGTGATCGCCTGCGGAAAGTAGACATTGGCCACGGCGACACCGCAGGCCAGCGCCATCACCAGGGGCAGTCTGCCGCTCAGCTGCGCCGGGGCCGGTGGGGCGGACACAACGGTGCGGGACACGGTACGACTCCAATAAGAATCAAACGAACTAGATGGTTCGTTTGCAGGCTGGCACGAGCCGACCGCGACTGTCAAACGAACCAGTTCGCTCTGCCGAACGCGGCAGCCACCGCAGGCCGGTACGGCGATCAGCCGTGAATGGTGTTGAGGACGGAGGCAAGCTTTTCGGGCGCACTGATCATTGCCATGTGACCGGTGTCGAGATCGATGACGTCGGGCCGAAGCAGCGCAATGGATCGCTGTTGGAGTTCCTCGAGGTAGCACTGGTCCCGCGTGAGGTGCACGTACGTCCGGGGGATCTCCCGTCTGTAGCCGCTCAGGTCCACGGTCTCGCTCAGCAGGGCGGCCGAATCGTCGGCAAGCCGCTCCAGGGTGGACGTGGCGGTCGCCTCGTCCATGTCGTTGCACAGCATTGCGGCGGCGCCCTCGCGGGTCTGGTGGTAGACGCCGTCGGCAATGGACTGCTCCACCAGGTCACGCACCTCGGGATCGATCTGGTCAAGCACCCGGGATCTGTCCGCCGGCACCACGGCCGATACGAGGACGACGTGGCGGATCCGGTCGGGTATGAGGTCCAGGACGCGCGGGATCGTGACTCCCGCGAAGGAGTGACCGACCAGTACGGCGTCCCGCAGGTCCTTTGCCTCGACGTCCTCCCGGACCGCATCGGCACAGTCCGCGAGAGTGACCGTGCCCAGGTCGGCTTCGGCCCTGCTCCCGCGCCCTGGAAGATCGACTGCCAGCGCTTCCGCACTGAGATGAGGGATCAGCTCGTCCCAACAGTTCGCGCCGAAGCTCGCACCGTGGATGAGAACAAACGCCATGGTTGACCTCCTCGTCAACGACTTTGACCGAACCTTAAGTGAATTCAGTTCTGTTGGGGAGGTTTGCGGCGGAGCAAATTGAGAGACGGCGCCGACCTGGGCCGACGCTGACGACGTCGGGAGTTTTGTGGGACACCGGCTACGAGGCCACCGGCCGCACGCGCCGACCGGGAGACGTCCTCAGGTCGGCACGAGACAGCGGTCCGCGCGTTCGCATCACCCGGCGTTGAAGCGGTACCGCCCCACCCGGGCCCGGTAGACCTCATAGGCCGCGCCCCCTGAGATGTCCTCCCGGACGAAGGCGACACCCTTGGGCGGGGCGACGGACTTTCCCTGGGTGGGAACCCAGATCTCGGCCTCGGTGTTGTACGGGATGGTCACCGCGAGGTCGATCCTGCCGTCGGAGCGGCGATGCCATTCCGAGGACACCTTGCCGCGCACGGTGTCGATCTCGGCACTGACGTGGTCGAGGGTCGCCGGTGCCAGGTCGGTGTCCTCGGTGTTCTTCGGGACCCGGCTGTTGACCGCGGCCGTGGGGACGTACGGGCGGATGCGCAGCGTCTCATAGGCGGTCGAGGTCGGCCTGATGCCGGCCAGGCTCTGGTAGAACCAGGTGGCCACGTTGGAGCGGTAGTGGTGGTTGACCGAGAGCCGGTCGGTCCACTGCTCCCACAGTGACGTGGCGCCCTTGGCGATCTGGTGGACGTAGCCGGGTTGTCCGGTCCGGGTGACGGCCTTGAGGGCGATGTCCGTGTAGCCGTACTCGCTGAGGATGTTGAACTCGTAGCGCGAGCCGTACATGTCGTTCTGGATGTGCTGGTCCGCCGCCACGATCCGGTCGGCGAGGAGCTTCGCGAGGGCCTTCTTGTTCTCCTCGACCGTCTTGGCGCCCTTCAGGTAGCGAGGGTTTTCGGGGCTGAGGTCGGAGCCGGGTACCAGGTCGAAGGCGATGGCCAGGGTGTTCTCGCTGGAGATGCTGCCCTGGGTGAAGTGGCCTTGGGAGGCATCCCAGTAGTTGGCGATGAACGCCTTGCGCAGGGTGCCCGCCAGCTTCGCGTAGTGGGCGGCGCGTCCGGTGCGGCCGAGCCTGCGTCCCACCTCGTCCATGTAGTCGCAGAAGTGGATGTAGAAGGCGAGGCTGATGACGGCGTTGCTGCCGGGGCTCTCCGCGCCGGAGTAGGCGCCGAGGGAGGCTTCGAAGATGTAGTCGTTCTCGGCGGTGAACAGCGTCTCGTAGTACGTCAGGAGCGTGTCCTGGTGGTCGTAGAGCTCCGCGAACAGACTGCTGTTTCCGTAGTACCTGTACAGCTCCCGCGGGATGACGAAGTACGCGGAGTCCCAGGCCGGCACCGCCTTCCACGCGGCGTTCCAGCCGGGGGTGCGGTCGTAGCCGTAACCGCCCTTGGCGACGGGGACGAACATGGGGAGCTGGCCGGTGGAGATCTGCGTGTCGGGAAAGTGGCGCAGGTAGGTGGTGAGGACGGCGTTGACGTCCCAGGTGAGGCACTCGGACTCGGAGCTGGCCATGGCGTCGCCGGTCCAGCCGTTCTTCTCCCGTGACGGGGTGTCGGTGGGCTTCTGCACCAGGTTGTTCTGCTCGGCCCACTCCAGGTTGCGCTGGAGGCGGTTGAGCAGGGCGTTGTCCGTGGTGAAGGTGCCGGTGCGGGCGAAGCCGGAGCGGGCGACGCCGACGGTCAGCACGTCCGCGTCCCGGGTGAGATCCGGCGCTCGTCCGAGGGCCGCGTCCAGGTTCATCACTTCCAGGTAGCGGAAGCCGAAGTGGCTGAACTGCTGCTCCCAGGTCTGCGTCGACCGTCTGCCGAGGGTGTAGTAGTGCGTCTGGAGGTCGGCGTCGTGCTGGAAGTTCTCCTCCTCGACGGAGAGGGGGGAGGCGGCCGTGCCGTCACCGGCGACGATCCGGTTGCCGCCGCGGATGCGGACGGTGGTGCCCTCGCCGCCGGGGCGTATGCCGGTGAGTCGCAGGCGGACGAAGCCTGTCAGTATCTGGCCGTAGTCCAGGACCCAGGTTCCCGAGCCGGGAGCCGTCTCGGTCACGGACACCGGGCGCAGTGTCCGGTCGACCAGCACCGGCTCCGCCTCGTGGGCGCGCGGGACAGCGGTCTTGAAGCCGTCGGGGATCGTCGTGGCGGGGAGCGCGCCGTGGTACGTGGGCGAGGGGCCGGAGCAACTGCCGGGCGGGATCAGGACGGTGGCCGGTCGCCAGTCGCGGCCGGTGCGGTAGCCGGGTGATCGCCACTGCCCCAGCTGGTCCGCTCGCCGGGCGTCGTACTTCTCGCCCGAGTAGACCGAGTCGAACGTCGTGGGCCCATCCGCGCTGAGCCAGTCCTGGTCGGTGACGAGCGTGGTGGCGGAGCCGTCGGTGAAGGTGACGACGAGCTTCGCGCGCAGCCGGGGTTGGCCGGTGTAGGGGGCGAGGTGCCAGTACCACTCCTGGGGTGTCGTCACCCCGTACCATCCGCGTCCGAGTTCGGCGGCGAGTACGTTGCGCCCGGAGGCCAGCAACGCGGTGACGTCGAAGGTGTCGTACAGAACCGTACGGTCGTAGGTGCTCTGGTCGGTGAGCAGCCGGGGCACGTTGGTCCGGCCGCGGTTCGCCCGCTTGCCGTCGACGGTGATCGGGTCGCCGTTGACGGTGAAGGTGACGTTGCCCGCGGCGCTCAGGTGCAGCCGGGCCGTGGCGATACGGCGGCCTCGGGGCAGGGAGAACGCGCGGCGCAGCACCGGGGCCGGGTTGGCGATCGGCAGCACGCTGTTCTTCGACGGGATGTAAGGGTTCTTCGGCGGAAAGGTCAGACCGGCGAGGGTTCCGATGCCGTTCTCGAACGGGTTGGCGCCGGTGGTGAGGTCGGCGGAGAAGTCGGGGGCGCCGGTGCCGGTCACCTCGACGTTGCGGATGGTGGCGTTGGTGCCGCCTCCGAAGCCGAAGCTTCCGTGGCGGCGGATCTGGTCGCCCGTGAGGGTGCGGCTGTCGACCTCGACCCCGTTCACGGTGGTGGTGACGGTGAGCCCGTGGGCGGCGACCGTCACGGTGTGGTCGCGGGCGGCCCAGGTGTCCTTGGTCAGTCCGGTGGAGGCGGGGAGGGTGATGGTGCCGACGGGGGCCTCACGGGTGCCCGCGGTGGTGGGGTTGGTCTCGCTCTGCGGGTCGTAGTGGTCGACACCCCAGTTCGGCTCGGAGGTGCCGTCGTCCACCCAGGTGTTGCCGGCGTAGTGGCTGGTCCTCATGACCAGCCGCATCTCGTCGCCGCTCTGCCGAATGGTCCAGTTGAGCGCCTCGCCCCAGGTCTTGCCGATGGGCTCGGCCCGCAGCAGCAGGGACAGCCCGTCGGCGGGGTCGGGCCCACCGCGGAAGACGACGGTCGCGGTCAGGTCCTTCCAGTCGTGGTCCTGCGTTTCGCGTCCGCCGATCCACCGCGCGCCCGACCAGTCCTTCTCGCCCTTCAGCAGGCCGGTCTCCCACCTCGCCGGTTCGCTCCAGGGGCCGGGTGCGCCCTTCTCGTCCCACGTCCGCACCCGCCAGAAGTACGCCCGCTCCGACCGCAGCGCGCCGCCCCCGTAGGCGACTTCGGTGCTGTGGGATCCCGCGGCGCCCGCCACCTTGCCGCTGCGCCAGACGTCGGCCGCGCCCGGCCTGGTGCCGACCTGGATCTCGTACGCGGTCTGCCGGGCCACCTGAGGCACCCAGCTGAACGCCGGCGCGGTCTGCGTACCCAGCGGTGCGGTCCGGGAGTTGACCTGCGGTCGCACGGGCGCGGGACCCTGCCTGCCTGATGCCGCGGCGCCGGCCGCGACGGCATTCGGCGCGGCGGCGACCGGGAGCGTGGCCCCGGCTGCGGCGGCCGTCATGATGCCGAGCATGTGTCGGCGGCTCAACCCACTTCTGTTCTGCTCGGCCACGGCTCAGACCCCTTGCGCTGAAACGTTTCAATATCTTCCAAGTGGAAAGTTTATGAACAACTCCGGGTCGAACACAATGGTCCTGACGCAGACCGGGTCTCAGAGTCGGCCGCGCCAGGAACAGGCTGCCGTTCCGCTGGCCGGCACCGGGACGCTGAGCACCGCGCCGGAGGCAGCGGTCGGGCTCGTCACGCCGTACCGGGCCGTGGTGACGAACAGGCGGTCGTCGCCGGGGTGCAGGCACACCGACGTGGGGTGCGGGGCCGGGACAATCACGGTGTGCAGCAGGCGGCCGTCCGGGTGGTACCGGCGGACGGTGCCGGTTCCCCACATGGCGATCCACAGGCAGCCCTCGTCGTCGACGGTCATTCCGTCAGGGCTTCCTTCGTCGTCCCGTAGCCGGGCGAAGGTCTCGGGGCCCGCCGACAGGTCGCCCGAGACGGGATCGACCCGGCAGCGCAGGACGGTGCCGACGGCCGTGTCGGCGACGTACATGGTCGTGCCGTCGGCGGTGAACGCCGGTCCGTTGGTGATGGTCAGGCCGTCGAGGACGCGTACCACCGTGCCGTCGGGGTCCGTACGGTAGAGCGACCCCGCGCCGGGTGTGCCGTCGTAGGCCATGCTGCCGGCCCAGAACCGGCCTGCGGGGTCCGCGACGCCGTCGTTCATCCGGCTGGGGACGGGGGTGCGGTCCTCGGGGCGGTCCAGCCAGGTGAGTGCGCCGTCGGCGGTGAGCAGCGCGATGCCGGTGCCCGCGGCTGCGATCCACTCGTCCGGTCGGCCACTCACCGGGGCGACGGCACCCAAAGGCACGTCCAGCCTGGCCAGTTGGCGCGCGGTCGCCCGTCCGGTGTCGTCGCGCAGTTCGAAGAGCCGGCCACTGAGGATGTCGACGTACACGTACCGGCCGTCGACCCAACGGCCGCCCTCGGCGAGTTCGTACGCTCCCTCGACGAGGACCGCCGCGGGGTGTGCCGTGGACGTCATGAACGGTCTCCTGAGTCAGCGGATGGTGGTGCCGTCGGGCTCGTCGAACAGGCCCAGTTCGTCCCGCGTCGGAAGGCCCTCCCAGTCGCCCCGGGTGGCGACGGCGAAGGCCGCGGTGGTGACGGCCCGGTGCAGCCGGGCCGGGATGTCCGCCCCGTCGAGGAGTCCGGACAGGTAACCGGCCACGAAGGCGTCACCCGCTCCGACCAGATCGACGGCGTCGACCTGTCGCGCCGCGCGGTCGCTCGCCCCGTCGGCGGTGAAAGCCGTCGCACCGCGGGCACCACGTTTGACGACCACCTCCGCGACACCCGCGGCCACGATGCCGCGCACGGCCTCGGCCTCATCCGCGCCGGACCGTTCCAGCACCAACGGCAGCTCGTCCTCGGAGGCGATGAGCAGGTCGGTGTGGTCCAGCAGCGGCCTGAGGGCGGTGCGAGCCTGGTCGGTGGTCCACAGCCGGGAGCGGTAGTTGACGTCGAGGCATACGGTGACGCCGGCCTCGCGCGCCGTCGTGGCGGCGGCCAGGACGGACTCGGCCGCCGACGCGCTGAGCGCCGGGGTGATGCCGGTCAGATGCAGGACGCGGGTTCCCGAAGCCAGCGCGGGCAGTACGTCGGCCGGTGAGAGTGCCGAACCGGCGGAACCGGCTCGGTAGTAGCTGACCCGGGTGAGCGTGCCCAGGCGGGGTTCGGTCAGCAGCAGCCCCGTGGGCCTGCCGGTGTCGTCGGTGACCGCGTGGTCGGTGTCGACGCCCTCGGCGCGCAGGGTGCGCAGCACCAGCGCGCCGAGTTCGTCCGCGCCGACCCGGCCGGCCCAGCGCACCTTGTGCCCGAGCCGGGCGAGACCGATGGCGACGTTGGACTCGGCTCCCGCGACGGACAGGCCGAGACTTCCGCCCAGCCGCAGCGCGCCGTGCGCCCGCAGCGCCGCCATCGTCTCGCCGAAGGTCACCACGTCGGCCGGGGTCCGGCCCTCCGGTGTCGTCACGGCGTCTCCCCCGCGGCCACCTTGCGGAACACGGCCGCGCGGGCGCGCAGTCGGTCCAGGTCGCCGCCGTCGGCCGCGTCCCCGACGAGGGGTGAGCCGACGCCGACGGCGAGGGCGCCCAGGTCCAGGTAGTCACGGGCGGCCTGCGCGTCCACGCCGCCGACGGGCACGAAGGGCACCTCGGGGAACGGGTCGCGCAGGGCCTTGAGATAGCCGGGGCCGCCGAGGGAGCCGGGGAAGAGTTTGATGGCGTCGGCGCCCAGGGCGAGGGCCCGTTCGATCTCGCTCGGGGTCAGCGCACCCATCGCCACGGGTACGCCGTACGGCTCCAGCCCCTCGACCAGTGCCGGGGTGACGAGGTACGACGCCCCGGCCTCCACGGCGGCGGCAGCGTCGGCGGCCGAGCGTATGGTTCCGGCGCCGACCAGTGCGCCGAGTCCCAGTTCCGCGCGGGCCCGCTTGATCACGGTCAGGGCGTCCGCGGTGGTCAGCGACACCTCGATGGCGGCGATGCCCTCTTCGGCGAGGGTGAGCACGGTGCGCAGGGACGCGGCGGGATCCTTGCCGCGGACGATCGCCAACAGGCGGTGGACTCGGAGGTTTTCCACCAGGTTCATGGGGATGGGCTCTTCCTTGGGGGTGGGGTGCGGGGTCCTGACGGTGCTCACCATTCGGTGAAGGCGCCGTCGGCGCCCCGCCACACGGGGTTGCGCCAGCGGTGTCCGGCTTCGGCGGCGTGGCGTACCGCCTTCTCGTCGATCTCGACGCCGAGGCCCGGGCGGGAGCCGAGAACGGCGTATCCGTCCTGGAAACGGAAGGGTTCGGGGTCCATCACGTACTCCAGCAGGTCGCACTGCTCGTTGTAGTGGATGCCCATGCTCTGTTCCTGGATGAGGAAGTTCGGTACGGCGAAGGCGATCTGCAGGCTCGCGGCCAGGGCGATCGGGCCGAGCGGGCAGTGCGGGGCCATCGCGACGTCGTACGTCTCGGCCATGGCCGCGATGCGGCGGACCTCGGAGATGCCTCCGGCGTGCGACAGGTCGGGCTGGGCGACGGCGATGCCGCTACTCATGACCTCGCGGAAGTCCCAGCGGGAGTAGAGGCGTTCGCCGGTCGCGAGCGGAATGCTCGTGGACTCCGCCAGGCTGCGCAGGTTGCCCGAGTGTTCCGGCCGGACGGGTTCCTCGACGAACAGCGGGTGCAGCGGTTCCAGCAGGGGCAGCAGGCGACGCGACATGGCGGTGGAGGCCCTGCCGTGGAAGTCGACGGCGATGTCCCGCTCGTCGCCCAGCACCTCGCGGACTGCCGCGACGCGTTCGACGACCTCGGCGGTGCGTGCCGGGGTGTCGATCGGGGCGAGTTCGGCCGAGGCGTTCATCTTCACCGCGGTGAAGCCCGCCTTCACCTGTTCCCTGGCCAGCTCCGCCACGTCGCTCGGCCGGTCCCCGCCGATCCAGGCGTACATCCGCACGCGGTCGCGTACCGGTCCGCCGAGGAGGCGGTGCACGGGGACGCCGTAGGTCTTGCCGGCGATGTCCCACAGTGCCTGGTCGATGCCCGCGACGGCGCTGGAGAGGATCGGGCCGCCGCGGTAGAAGCCGCCCTTGGTGAGGACCTGCCAGTGGTCCTCGATGCGCAGGGGGTCTTGGCCTATGAGGTGGTCGGCCAGTTCGTGGACCGCGGCGCGCACGGTCTCGGCGCGGCCCTCGATGACGGGTTCGCCCCAGCCGGTGACGCCCTCGTCGGTGGCGACGCGCAGGAACAGCCAGCGCGGAGCCACCAGGAACGTCTCAAGTCCGGTTATCTTCAAGGAACTTCCTTCGGCTGCGAGTCGGTGGCGACGTCATCGGGGTCTTCCCGCGCCTGTACGGCCGCCAGGTCGTCGGACGCCTGCGCCAGGAGCGACTCGACGGCCGCGACGGCGGCGTCCGGATCACCCGCTTCGACCGCGTCCAGCAGTTCCTGGTGTACGGGGATGGAGTCGGAGAAGTGCCGGGCGCCGTGCACGATCCGGTCGCGAACCCGCAGACCGGCCTCGATGACGACCTCCATCCGGCTGAGGAGTTCGTTGTGCGCGGCCTCCAACAGGGCTCGGTGGAAAGCCAGGTCGGCCTCGACCATGGCGTCCGCGTCCGCCCCCGCCGCCGCCATCGCGTCGAGTGCCTGGCGCATCGCGTCCAGGTCGGCCGCGGTACGGCGGGCCGCCGCGAACCGGGCTCCGGCGGGCTCGACGATCGCGCGGACCTCCGCAAGGTCCTCCAGGAAGCCGTCGGTCGGGGCGCTGCTCCCCTGCCAGCGCAGCAGATCACTGTCGAGCAGGTTCCAGTCGGCGCGAGGCCGGATGGTCGTACCGCGTTTCTGCCGTGACTCCAGCAGTCCCTTGGACGCCAGCACGCGCAGCGCCTCGCGCACCACGGTCTTGCTGACTCCGAGTTCGGTCTCGAACTTGACCGGGTCCACCACGGAGCCCGGGGGATAGTCGCCGCGTATGATGCGCCGGCCCAGCTCCTCCACGGCCTGGCCGTGCAGCCCCTTGGGCGGATGGGTCACCACGTTCTCCGTTTCCGTCTCGGTCCTGTTCGCGGATGCCGCGCACAGCATTCCGCACGGTACGCGCCGCTCACGAGGACTCCTTCATGACGCTCCATCCTCCATCGACCACCAGGCTCGCTCCGGTCACATAGGACGCGTCCGCCGATGCCAGGAACGCGACGGCGGCCGCCACCTCCGCCGGCTGCCCGAACCGCTTCGCCGCCGTGGCCGCCACGCTGCGCTCCCGGTCGGGCTCCGGGATCCCCTCCCACGCGGCGGTGAGGATGGGGCCCGGCAGCACCGTGTTGACCCGGATGTCCGGCCCGTACTCGACGGCCAGTTGCCGGCCCAGCGAGCACAGCGCACCCTTCGCGGCGGCGTAGGCGGCGTGGCCCGGCAGGCCGATGACCGCGTGCACCGAGGAAGTGAGGACGACGGCTCCCTTGGCCTCGCGCAGCATGGCCGCGAAGGTCCTCATCGCCCGCCAGGCCGGCTTGAGCAGCACGGCCATCTGACCGTCCCATTCGGCCTCGCTCAGTTCGTGGGCGGGCTTGTTGAGCTGGGCGAAGGCGTTGCTGTGCAGGATGTCCAGCCGCCCGTGAGCCTCGTCGACGTGGCGGGCCAGGTTCTCCCAGTCGGCTGCCGAGGTCACGTCGCACCGTACGTACTCCGCGCGCCCTCCGCTGTCCTGGATGTCCGCGGCGAGTTCCTTGCCCGCGGTGTCGTCCACGTCCGTGACCACGACCGCCGCGCCCTCGTCGGCGAGCCTTCGCGCCGTGGCCGCGCCGATTCCGTGCGCGGCGCCGGTGATCACCGCCACGCGTCCCGCCATCCTGCGGCACTCCGTCATCGTGTGTCTCCCCATCTGATGCATGCGCGTCCGGCGCCTGCGCGCCCGACGCCTCCACCCACCATAGCTGTTTCAATTAATTATGAATATATCTTGACGGGGTGGTGATGCCGCTCCGAAACTGACCGGCATGCACCAGGC
Source organism: Streptomyces sp. NPDC006332 (assembly GCF_040612855.1). NCBI lineage: Bacteria > Bacillati > Actinomycetota > Actinomycetes > Kitasatosporales > Streptomycetaceae > Streptomyces > Streptomyces sp. NPDC006332. The sequence continues at coordinate 18,364 of NZ_JBEXRA010000018.1, read as the reverse complement.
ACCACCTCCCGTACGAAGCGAGGAAGGACCTCCTCCCATGAGCCGCACCGCACACCTCCGCAGAAGCCGGGGCGCACTCGCAGCGACCCTGGCCGCCGCCTCCCTGATGATCTCCGCCTGCGGGGGTTCGACCGGTTCGTCGGACAAGGGAATCCAGTCACCTGTCAAGCCCGGCCAGAAGGTCGACCTGCGCTTCTGGTCGTGGGTCCCCGGCGTCGACAAGGCCGTCGACAGGTGGAACGCCACCCACCCGGACATCCACGTCAAGCTGGAGAAGATCCCGTCAGGCAGCAGCGGCGGCTACGCGAAGATGCGCGCCGCCCTCAAGAGCGGCAACGCGCCCGACCTGGCCCAGGTGGAGTACCAGGAGATCCCCTCGTTCCTGCTGGAGAACGGCCTGGTGAACCTGTCCGACTACGGCGCGGACAAGGACAAGTCGAAGTTCGTGGACTGGCAGTGGCAGCAGGGAGTCTTCGGCTCGGACGTCTACGCGATCCCCCAGGCGTCCGGTCCAATGGGCCTGTTCTACCGCTCCGACCTGTTCAAGAAGTGGGGCATCACTCCGCCCACCACGTGGGACGAGTACGCCCAGGCCGCTGAGAAGATCCACAACGCCGATCCGAAGGCCTCCATCGGCACCTTCCCGCCCGGCAACTCGGCCTGGTTCACCGCACTGGCATGGCAGGCCGGCGCCAAGTGGTTCGGCGTCGACGGCGACACCTGGAAGGTGAACATCGCCTCCCCGCAGACCCTCAAGGTCGCCGCCTTCTGGGACAGCCTGCGCACCAAGAAACTGATCAGGACCGAGCCCGACTTCGCCAACGGCTGGTACAAGGACCTGCAGACCGGCGGCATCACCTCGTGGGTCAGTGCCCAGTGGGGCGATGCCATCATCAGCGGAAACGCTCCCCAGACCGCCGGCAAGTGGGCGGTGGCACCCATGCCGCAGTGGACCAAGGGCGCGAACGCCTCAGCGAACTGGGGCGGATCCTCCACGGCTGTCCTCAAGGGCGCCAAGCACATCCCCGAGGCCCTGAAGTTCGCCGAATGGCTCAACACCGACCCGAAGAGTGTCGACCTGCTGCTGCAGGGCGGATACGGCTGGCCCGCCGCGGCCGACGGATACAAGGGCTCCTCGCTGGACAAGCCGTCGAAGTTCTTCGGAGGCCAGAAGTACAACGAGGTCTTCGCGCAGTCGGACAAGAGCATCGACAACTCGTGGAAGTGGATACCGACGATCGACGCCACCTACCAGCACCTCAACGACGGCTTCCAGGCCGCCGTGGCCGGCAAGGGCACGTTCGTCTCCGCGGTCCAGCAGGCACAGAAGCAGACGGTCGAGGACCTGAAGAGGAAGGGTCTGAAGGTTTCCACCGGCCAGTGACCACCTCCGGAGGGCGCGACACGGCCACCGCCGTTCTCCCTCCGGACTCCAGAAAGAACCCTGATGCCCACCCGAACGTCCCGCCGCCGCAGAAATCTGGCGCCCTTCGCCTTCGTCGCGCCATTCCTGCTGCTGTTCCTGCTGACCTTCGCCGTCCCCATCGGCTACGCCGTCTACCAGAGCGTCATGGATGTCGAGCACACCGGCGCCCTGGGGCTCGGCGGCACCCGCACCGTCTTCGTGGCGCTGCGCAACTACTCCGACGCGTTGTCCGACGACGCCTTTCTGAGCAGCATCGGTCGCGTCCTGCTGTTCGCGGTCGTCCAGGTGCCGGTGATGGTCGTGCTGTCCGCCGGGCTCGCGCTGCTGCTGGACAGCGCCTCGGCCAGAGGCGTGCGGTTCTTCCGCGCCGCCTTCTTCCTGCCCTACGGCGTCCCGGGGGTCATCGCGTCCATCCTGTGGGGCTTCCTGTACGTTCCGGGAGTCAGCCCTCTCGTGGACGGCATGCGCCACCTGGGGGTGTCGGTCGACCTGCTGGGCGGGAACACGGTTCTGTGGTCCATCGCGAACATCGTCACGTGGGAGTTCGCCGGCTACAACGTCCTGGTTCTGGTCGCCCAGTTGCGCACCATCCCCGCGGAGCTGTACGAGGCCGCCCGCATCGACGGCGCCGGCGCGTGGGTGACGGTCCGGCATGTCAAACTGCCGCTGCTGCGCCCGGCGCTGGTCCTCACCACGGTCTTCACCATCATCGGCACCCTGCAACTGTTCGCGGAACCGCTGGTGCTCAAGCCCGTCTCGTCGAGTATCGACAGCGCCTACACCCCCAACCTCAGCGCCTACAACGAGGCGTTCACCAACGACAACTACCACCTCGCCGCCGCCGAGGCAGTGCTGCTCGCCCTCGCCGCATTCGTGCTCTCCTTCGGTTTTCTGCGGCTGATCAACAAGAGAGGTGGGGACGCGTGAGTCTCCAGACACCGGCCCGCACAGTCCCGCCACGGGGCGAGACGCCCGCCTCCGACGACGGCACGACGCCGCGCGGCGGCATCACCGGGGTCACCACACGCAGTCGCATCCTGGTCATCGGTCTGCTCGTGGCGGCCGCCGGGTACTTCCTGCTCCCGGTGTACTGGCTGGTCGTGGCGTCCACCAAGTCCACCGGCGGCTTGTTCGGCAGCTTCGGCCTGTGGTTCTCGCATCCCCAGTTCTGGAGCAACCTGCACCAGGTCGTCACCTACGACCATGCGATCTACCTGCGCTGGGCCGCCAACAGCCTGCTGTACGCGGGCGTCGGCGCGGCCGTGGCGACGCTGCTGGCCGCGATGTCCGGCTACGCGCTGGCCAAGTTCTCCTTCACCGGCCGCGACACGATCTTCAACGTCGTGCTGGGTGGCGTCCTGATCCCCGCCACGGCGCTGGCGCTGCCCATGTACCTGCTGTTCAGCAAGGCAGGCCTGGCCAACACCTACTGGGCCGTCCTGCTGCCGAGCTTCGTCAGTCCCTTCGGCGTGTACCTGTGCCGGATCTACGCCGCGGCCTCCATACCGGACGAGTTGTTGGAGGCGGCCCGCATCGACGGCGCGGGAGAGATCCGCATCTTCACGACCGTCGCGCTGCGGATCATGACCCCCGCCCTGGTGACGATCTTCCTTTTCCAGTTCGTCGGCATCTGGAACAACTACTTCCTGCCGTTGGTCATGCTGTCCGACGCCAAGCTGTACCCCATCACCCTCGGCCTGACGTCGTGGCAGTCGTTCGCCGACCGTCAGCCGCAGCTCTATCAGCTGACCGTTGGGGGTGCCTTCGTCTCCGTCGTCCCGCTGATGATCGCCATGGTGGCCCTGCAGCGCTTCTGGCGCAGCGGTCTGACCGAGGGCAGCGTCAAGGGCTGAGAGCTTGACGGCAGGAGGGGGAGGGGCGGTCCGCCCCTCCCCCTCCTGCCGTGCCCTGTCAGGTCACCTGCCCCTGGGATTCACCGCCTCGCGGAACGCGTCGTAGACGAGCTTGGGGCGCTCCTCGGCGAAGGTGAGCAGGCCCATCACGGAGATGCCGTTGTAGGCCTGGTTGTACCCGGCCCGCTCCTTGTAGTCCTTGAGCACCCAGTAGGTGAACCCGGCGACGAACGCGCTGCGCGCGGTCACCTGCGCCCAGTGGGCGGTGAAACTCGCCGCCTGCCACTCCTCCGTGCCCTGCGTGGTGTCCGGACCGTGGGTGCCCGCCTCGGACCAGGTGCCGTTCTCGGTGATCAGGATCGGCTTGTCGGGATACTTCGCGTGCACCGCGTCAAGCGTGGGTCCGAGGTCGGCGTCCTTGCCGTAGAAGTAGCCGAAGTACTCGTTGAACCCGATCACGTCGGCGAGGTCGAAGGCGGGGTCGTTGCTGGTGTTGGAGGCCCAGGTCACGGGGCGGGCGGTGAGGTCGACGGCCTTCACGGCCGCCTTGAGGTCGGCGAGCCAGGCCCGGTAGACCGGGGCGCCGTCGGCGTCGATCTCCGACTCGTTCTGCAGTCCCCAGAGGATCACCGACGGGTGGTTGTGCTGGTTCCACGCCATCGTCAGGGCCAGTGCGCGGGCGAGGCCGTAGCGCTCGGTCTGGAGCTTTTCCTGGGCGGTGTTGAGCCACATGGTGTCGATGTCGTCCATGACCGTGACGCCGTGCTCGTCGGCCCAGTCGTAGACGTACGGGTGGCGGTTGTAGACGCAGTTGCGGATGAGGTTGGCGCCGAGTGCGGTGATGTGGCCCAGTTCCCGGTCGTACTCGGCGGGCGTCATCGCTCTGCCGTGCGCGGCCGTCTCCTCGTGCCAGTTGAGTCCCTTGAGGAACAGCGGCTTGCCGTTCAGCCGCACCTGCGCGTCGCCGACGGTCAGGTCCCGCACGCCGTACACGGTCGACAGGGTGTCCACCCGCGGGCCTGAGGACTTCCCGGAGGTCAGGGTGGCGCGGGCGGTGAGGGTGTGCGGTGCGGCCGGGCTCCATCTCGGGGCGTGCGGCACGGGGACCGAGACGGGCACGACGCCGGCCGATCGGGCCGCGATCCTGACCTCGACCCGGACGGGCGGGGCGCCGCTGTCCCGGCCGGGGTCCAGCGTGAGCCGGCCGTCGAAGTCCGAGGCTGAGTGGTTCTCGACGACCGCGCGTGCCTCCAGTCGTCCGTTCGCGCCGGACACCAGGAGTTTGGTGATGGTGACCTGCGGGACCGCCTCGATCCAGGCCGACCGGGTCAGCCCCGCGTAGGGCCAGTAGTCGACCGGCTTGTACGGCACCTCGTAGTCGTCGGTGACCGCCTGCCCCGTCGAGGCCGTGTAGTCGGTGTAGCTCGCCCGGCGGAAGACCCGCACGGCGATCGTCTGGCGCGTTCCCGGCCTCAGCGCCCCGGCGACCGGGAGCGCGAAGGGTGAGTTGGCGCCTTCGTGCTTGCCCAGTCGGGTGCCGTCGAGCCAGACCTCGGCGCTGTAACCGGCGGCCAGGAAGGCGATGCGTACGTGCCGGGCCCGCCAGGATCCGGGCACGTCGACGGTGGTGCGGTACCAGGCGTACCCGTCGCTGAACGCGGTGCCCTGGCCGAAGGGGGTGGTCTGCGAGCCGAATCCGGGTGTGTTCAGCAGGTCCCAGGCCGCCGGCACGTCGATGAGGCCCCACGCCCCGTCGTCGTGGTGCGCGGACTGCCAGCCTTCGGCGAGTCCCTGGTCGTCGGGGTCGAAGCGGAAGCGCCACTTCTTGTCCAGGGTGAGGTACTCGCGGGTGGGCTCATGGGTGCGCCAGCCGTCGAAGGCGGGGAGCACCGTGCCGTACTGGAAGACGACGTTGGTGCCGCCGACCTCACGCACATGGGTGCCGGAGGGTTCGGTGTCCGGGTGGGTGTCGAGCACCGGGCCGGTCGCGGCGGCCACGGCCGGGCCGTCTGCCGCTCGCGCCGTCTGCGGCCAGGCCGGCAGGGCGACGAAGCCGGCCGCACCGAGCGCCGTGACGACGGCGCGCCGGGACGGATGGGTGGATTCGGTCATAGCGGGCGACTCCTCGATGCGCGCGGGTTCGTTCGCCCCACAGCCTGGACAACCCCGCCACCCTCGTCAAGGATTATTCATAAATAATGAATTGAGCTAGCGTGGTGCCGCCGCTCCGCCGATCCGCGACGGCCCACCGCACACGAACACGACGGGTGACCCCATGACCGCACAGCAACAACCCGCTCGGCTCAAGACCACGGGCCGGCTCGCCATCACTCTGTGGGACTTCAGTTGGTACACGCAGGCCGGACCGGGCGAGCCGTTCGCCGACCTCGACCGCGCCTTCGCCGAGACGGTGGAGCGGGGCTTCAACACCGTGCGCATCTGCGCCATGCCCTTCCTGCTGTTCTCCGGACGCGTCGACGAGCCGGAGTCCCTGCAGGTCCGCGGCCTGGGCGCGCAGTTCGGACAGCGCACCCGCTGGTACAACGTGCACGGCGGCTACCCGCTGGACGGCCGCCGACGGCTCATCGAGCTGTTCGAGGCCGCCGCCCGCCATGACTGCAAGGTCATCGTGTCCTCGTGGGAGTACCAGCAGTCCCCCAGCTTCGCCGACACCGACAGCTGGCACCGCGCCCTGGCCGACGTCCCGGGCCCGGACCGCGCCGAGGCGGTCGCCGAAGCGCTCGCCGAGCTGCTGGACTTCCTCACCGAACGCGGGCTGGCCGGCCCCGTCGCCTACGTCGAGGTGCACAACGAGGTCGACAACTGCTCCCTGGTGCCCGGCGACGGAACCACCCGCCACTACGCCCGGCTGCGCGGCCCCCTCGAACGCGCCGTGAAGCTGCTGCAGGCACGCCACCCCAGCATTCCGGTGACCTACTCGCTGGGTGAGCCGTGGCCCGACGAGCTCGACGATCTGCCGGAGCAGGCGCAGATCGCGCACTTCCACTTCTACGTGTACGGCGTGCTCGGCGCGCTGTACGAGGCGGTGGGGCTCGGGCACGGCACCGAGGCGGCGCCGGAGACGGCCACCTGGCCCACCCCCGAACTGGCCGCCATGCTGCGCCCCGACGCGCCCGCCTTCGCCGACTACCAGCCGGACGAGCCCTGGCGTCTGGCCGCGACCGGCATCCCGCGCGAACTGTTCTACGCGCACGACTGGGTGGACCCCGACCGCTGGGACCTGTGGCTCTACGAGAACTATCCGGCGCACCGGCAGGCCATGCGGGAGACACTGGCCGGGTGGGTCGACTCCGTCGCCGATTTCGCCCGCGACCGCGGCATCCCCGCCGTCCTCGGTGAGAGCGTCGTGGGGTACACCCCGCTGCTGACGCGCTTCGAGGAGGACGCCGTCGGCAAGGACATCGCGGAGTTCGTCGTCGACCGCTGCCTCGCCGCGGGGTTCCACGGCGTCGTCCTGACCTCCAACGCCGCTCCCCACCACCCCATGTGGCACACCGACCAGGACTGGATGCGGCGGGTCAACGCCCGGGTCACCGCCGGCTGAACGCGCCCCGACGGCACCCGAAGACCCCACCGCCCATCCGGCACATAGCCGTTCGACGATCCCCTCACCCCGAGCCCTCGACGACAGGCGTTTCCGTCGTGCGGGTGGTTTACCGTGCGCTCCCCTCGGTCCGGCCGGGTTCTCTCGGAGACTGAGCGGGGGCGGCGGTACGGGCCGCCGGGAGGGAATTCCATGGCGGACAGCAGGATTCTGATCGCGGTGCGGGAGCATCCTCGGGACGAGGGGGCCGGCTCGGAGCAATGGGCGGGGATCGGTCAGGCGATCCAGGCGCGGGGTTTCGACGTCCGGTGGGCGGTCGGGGTGGCCGACGCCGAAGCGGTGTTACGGACCGAGGCCGGACTGACCGCGGCGCTGGTCGCCTGGGACCTCCCGGGCCGAGGGGGCGGGGACGGTGAGCCGGGGGGCGCCACGGTGCTCCGCTCGATCGGCCGGCGGTTCAAGGATCTGCCGGTCTTCCTGGTCATGACGGACGACGGCGTACGCGACCTGCCGCTGTGGGTGTCGGAACTGATCGTGGGGTACGTGTGGCCGCTGGAGGACACCCCCGGCTTCATCGCGGGCCGGATCACCACCGCCGCCGGGACCTACCGGGAAGCCGTCCTGCCGCCCTTCTTCCGCGCGCTGCGCCGTTTCGACGACGCGCACGAGTACTCCTGGCACACCCCGGCCCACTCCGGCGGTGTCGCCCTGCTGAAGTCGCCCGCGGGCCGGGCGTTCCACGACTACTTCGGGGAACGGCTGCTGCGCAGCGACCTGTCGATCTCCGTCGGGGAACTGGGCTCGTTGTTCGAGCACACCGGCCCGATCGGCGAGGCGGAACGCAACGCCGCCCGGGTCTTCGGCGCCGACCTCACCTACTTCGTGCTGCACGGGGATTCCACCTGCAACCGCGTGGTCGGCACCTTCAGCGTCACCCGCGACGAGATCGCCCTGGTGGACCGCAACTGCCACAAGTCGGTGCTGCACGGGCTGGTCATGTCCGGCGCGCGCCCGGTCTACCTGATCCCCACCCGCAACGGCTACGGCCTGGCCGGACCGCTGCCTCCGGCGGAGCTCGCCGCGGGGTCGGTCGCGGCGCGGGTGGTGGCCAACCCGCTGACCGGGCAGGCCGTGTCACCGGACGCCCAGTACGCCGTCTTCACCAACTCGACCTATGACGGCCTGTGTTACGACGCCTCGACGGCGGCGCGGGCGTTCGCCGCGAGCACTCCCCGGCTGCATTTCGACGAGGCGTGGTTCGCCTATGCCCGCTTCCATCCGCTCTACGCGGGCCGGTACGGCATGTCGGTGGACGAGGACACCTTCCCCGGCCCGGACCGGCCGACGGTCTTCGCGACCCAGTCGACCCACAAGTTGCTGGCCGCGCTCTCGCAGAGCGCCATGGTCCACGTCCGGCCCGCGCCCAGGGCGCCCGTCGAACACGACCGGTTCAACGAGGCGTTGATGATGCACGGCACCACCTCCCCGCTCTACCCGATGATCGCGTCGCTGGATGTGGCGACCGCGATGATGGACGGGCCGCAGGGCCACTGGCTGCTGGACGAGGCCGTGACCGAGGCGGTCCGGTTCCGTCAGGAGATGGTGCGCATCCGGCGTCGGATCGAGGAGGCCGGTGACCGGCCGCCGTGGTTCTTCGGCGTGTGGCAACCCGAGTCGGTCACCGACCCGGGCACCGGCGCACGAGTGCCGTTCGACGAGGCACCGGCCGATCTGCTGCGCACCGAGCCGTCCTGCTGGCACCTGGAACCGGGCGCCGCCTGGCACGGTTTCCCGGGGCTCACCGACGGCTACTGCATGCTCGACCCGATCAAGGTCACCCTGACCTGCCCCGGCATCGACGCGACCGGTGCGGCAGCCGAGTGGGGCATCCCGGCACGGGTGCTCACCGCGTACCTGGCCACCCGTCACATCGTCGTGGAGAAGACCGACAGCTACACCACGCTCGTGCTGTTCTCCATGGGCATCACCAAAGGCAAGTGGGGCACCCTCCTCGACGCCCTGATGGACTTCAAGGCCCTCTACGACGAGGACGCCCCCCTCGACCGTGTGCTGCCCGCGCTAGTCGCCGAGCATCCCAGGCGCTACGCCGGCCTGACCCTGCGCGATCTGTGTCAGGACATGCACGACCATCTGCGCTCGGCCCGCCTCGTCGACCTGCTGGACACAGCGTTCCGGCAGTTGCCGCAACCCGCGGCCCCGCCGTACCTCTGCTACCAGCAGCTGATCCGCGGCGGCACGCAGCGCGTACGCCTGGCCGACGCGCCGGGCCAGGTGGCCGCCGCCATGGTCACCGTCACCCCGCCGGGCATTCCCGTCCTCATGCCCGGCGAGAGCGTGGGCGTGCCCGACGGCCCCCTGCTGCGCTACCTCACCGCCCTGGAGTCGTTCGACCGTCACTTCCCCGGATTCCGCAGTGAGACCCACGGCGTGACCCTCGACCCCGACACGGGCGACTACCTCATCGAGTGCCTGCGGCCGACGGCGGACGACGACGCGGAGGCGACGTACCGGGCATTGAAACCGGCCGCCGTGCCACCCGCCCCACGCAGTCACCCGATGGAAGCCCGAGGGCGCCCCTGACCGTGCCGGTGGGTGCGCGACGGGCGTGACAGCCGCCGCGGTTGTCGGCGGCGGCTGTCAACGGTAAGCCTCCTCGGTCCATGACTCCCACGGCGCCGGACCGGTGCCGGCGCTCCATGCCTCCAGGGCCGGCCCGTCCCAGCACAGGATCCCGCACTGCTCGGCGTACTCGACGGCCGGTTCGGTGAAGTCGCTGGTGGTGACGACGACGGCGACGTCGGCCTGGTGGACGGTGAAACAGGTGCCGCCGAAGCGCTGCAGGTCCTGGGAGCCGACCCGGTGGCCATCGCCGTAGCGCTTGCACTGGATGACGACGCGCCGCCCGTCCGGAGCGACGGCCAGGACGTCCGCACCGAGGTCGCCCGCCCCGCCGACGACTTCGACGTCCGAGCATCCGTCCCGCTCGCACAGGGCGGCTGTCGCCGCCTCGAACTCGTCCGGGCTCAGGGCGTCCGGGGCGGCCACGGCATCGCGTGGGAGGACGACCGTCTCCTCGAGGCCGGCGCCGACGGCGGAAGGTTCCGGGTCCGCACCCACGGACGAGGGGGTGTCCAGCACCTCGACCGCCCTACCTGCTCCCTGGTCGAGCGCGACGGCGGCCCGGCGCGCCGTCCTGGAGAGGGAGAACCGGCGTCGCCCGTGCCGTAGGGCCATCACGATCGCCACGCCCACGACGCCCAGCGCGAGGGCCCACGCGGGGCGTCGCTCGACGGCACCGGCCGCCGCCCGCACCGAGAAGCCCACCAGGATCACCACCAGGGCCAGCAGGCCGAAGAACGCGGCGGTTCGACGGATGTCGAACGGGCGGCGTCGGCGCCGCACGGGTCGGAAACGGCGTATGGGCGTGGCCACGGCGAAGCGTCCCCCTCACGGAAGCAATACGAAGATCACTCTCGTCTTCCCAAGATCAGAGACTTCATCGTTCTTCTCGCCGACTTCGCGTCGCCCGAGTTCGAGGAGCCCACCGCGGAGTGGACGAGCCAGCCCACCGCCGCGCCGACCGCGTACCAGACCAGGTCGGGTGGATTGAAGGTGGAACCGAGCACCAGGCGGGCGACGGCGCTGCGCCGGGCGAGCTCCGCCGGGGCGTCGGTGAGTTGGGAGAACTCGACCGCGCAACTGACGGCCAGCGCCGTTCCGGCGGCCGCCAGCGGGGTCACACGTGGCGCTGCCAGCACGACGAGCGCATGCAGCAGGACGGTGTACAGCGCGTCTCCGCCGTACTTGGCCACGTCCCCGGTCGCCACTGCCCTGAGCCCCAGCCCCGCGCCGATGGTCACCGCCGCGGCCCCGGCCGCGACCAACCGGGTCCGTACCGGATCCGCGGGTGTGGCCAGGTTCATCCTGGTCCGCCTTTCCTTCATCTGGTCGGCAGCGGTGGGATGCTGCCGGTCACCGCGAGGTCCCGGTACCACAGGGCGCTGTCCTTCGGGGTGCGGCGCTGGGTCTCGTAGTCGACATGGACGATGCCGAAACGTTTGGAGTAGCCGTAGCCCCATTCGAAGTTGTCCATCAGGGACCACACGAAGTATCCGCGCAGATCGACACCGGAGGCGAGTGCCCGGTGGGCGGCGACGAGGTGGCGGCGGAGGTAGTCGACGCGCTGGGGGTCGTGGATGGCGTGGGTGCCGTCCGCGCGGGCGGCGGGGTGGTCCTCGAAGGCCGCCCCGTTCTCGGTGACGACCAGAGGCTGGTTCGGGAACCGGGTGTGCAGGTCCAGGAGGAGATCCTCAAGGCCCTCGGGGTCGATGTTCCAGCCCATGGCGGTGTGCGGGCCCTCCTGTTCGAGGAACTCGACCTGGGGCGAGCCCGGCCAGGGGGAGCCTCCCACGTCCTTGTGACCGTCGTTGTTCTGACGCGGGGTCACGCCGTCCCAGAGGCGGACGGCGGTGGTGGCGTAGTAGTTGACGCCGAGCAGGTCCAGGGGCTGGTGGATGTCGGTGAGGTCGCCGTCCCGCACGAACGCCCAGTCGGTGACCGCGGCGGTGTCCCTGAGGAGGTCCTCCGGGTAGTGTCCGCGCAGCAGCGGTTCGGTGAAGGAGCGGTTGGCCAGCGCGTCGATGCGGCGCACCGCTTCGTCGGCGCCGTCGCCCCTGCCTCGCAGAACGTGGAAGTTGAGACTGATGGCGCACTGCGGGCTGTTGGTGGTGACCGCCCTGAGCTGTTGGACGGCCAGTCCGTGAGCGAGGTTGAGGTGGTGGACCGCGGTCAGCGCCGCGGCGCCGTCGGTGCGGCCGGGGGCATGCGCTCCGGATCCGTAGCCGAGGTAGGCGGAGCACCATGGTTCGTTCAGCGTGGTCCATACCGGGACGCGATCGCCGAGAGCGGCGCCGACGGTGCCGGCGTAGTCGGCGAGGGCGAGGGCGGTGTCGCGGTTCGTCCAGCCCCCCGTGTCTTCGAGGGCTTGGGGCAGGTCCCAGTGGTAGAGGGTCGCTACGGGGGTGATGCCCCGGTCGAGGAGGCCGTCGACCAGGCGACGGTAGAAGTCCAGGCCTTTGGGGTTGACCGGACCGCGGCCGGTGGGTTGGACACGCGGCCAGGAGATGGAGAACCGGTAGGCGCGCAGGCCGAGGGACTCCATGAGGTCGAGGTCGTCCTCCAGGCGGTGATAGTGGTCGGCGGCGATGTCTCCGGTGTCGCCGTTCCACGTCCGGCCCGGGGTGTGGGAGTAGGTGTCCCAGATGGAAGGACCGCGTCCGTCCTCGTCGGCGGCGCCCTCGATCTGGTAGGCGGCGGTCGCGGAGCCGATGAGGAAGTCCGGGGGGAAGGCCAGGTGCCCGGTGGGTTCGTGCCGGGATGTCGGCATGCGGGTGCCTCTCTGATGTCGTGTGGACGGACGCGTCTTTCGGATCTTTCTTTCGTAGCCTTGATGTTAACGTTAACAATCCGTCGAGGCTTCGGCCGCGACCGATCCCGTCCCCGCCCCATGTCTGCCTCGGAGTGCGCCCTCGTGTCGACCTTCGCCAATCCCGTTCTCGCCGGCAGCCATCCGGACCCGTCGATCTGCCGGGTCGGGGAGGACTTCTACCTGGTCACGTCAACATTCGCGTACTATCCCGGGATCCCGGTCTTCCACAGCCGCGACCTGGTGAACTGGAGCCCTCTGGGGCACGTGGTGCGCCGGTCTTCGCGTCTGTCGCTGACCGGGCTGGACGTCTCGGACGGCATCTGGGCTCCCACCATCCGTCATCACGAGGGCACGTTCTACGTGGTCGCGACCCTGGCGAAGAGCCGCCAGGGCAGCGTCACGTTCCTCTCCACCGCATCCGACCCGGCCGGCCCCTGGTCGGAGGCGATCGTTATGGACGCGGAGGGCATCGACCCGTCGCTGTTCTTCGACGACGACGGCCGTTGCTGGTTCACCGCCTGCCGCGACGCCGCCCGCCCGGACGTGACCGGTCCCGGTGAACTGTGGATGCGCGAGCTCGACCTCGACACCCTGGTTCTGACCGGCCCGACCCATGTCCTGTGGCACGGGGCGCTGCGCGGTGCCTGGGTGGAGGCGCCGCACCTCTACAAACGCGATGGCCTGTACTACCTGATCGCCGCGGAGGGGGGCACGGAACACCACCACGCCGTGACCGCGGCTCGTGCCGACGCCGTCACCGGTCCCTACACCACGGATCCCAGGAGCCCCCTGCTCACCCACCGCCACCGCGGAGCGGCGGAGCCCATCCACAACGTCGGCCACGTCGACCTGGTCGACACCCCCGCCGGGGAGACCTGGGCCGTGGCCCTGGGCGTGCGGCCGACCGACGGCACGCACACGCTCGGCCGCGAGGTGTTCCTTGTACCCGTCGAATGGACCGCCAGGGGCCCCGTGTTCGCACCGGACAGCGGACGTGTACGGCTGTCGGAGCGGCTGCCCGCCGGGATCACGGTGGCGCCCGTGGGGGCGCACCGGGACGGCCGTGTGCTGGACCGATTCGACGGCACCGCACTCGCCCCGGACTGGTACAGCCTGCGCGGACCGGTCGACGGACTCGTCTCGCTCCGCCCCGGCGAGGAAGGGCTGACCATCCGCCTCTCCCCCGAGACCCTCACCTCTACAGGCACCCCCGCGTTCATCGCCCGCCGCCAGCAGCACCTACGCGTGCGCGCGAGCACCCGGATCCGCTTCACCGCCGTCGCACCGACGCAGGAAGCGGGGCTGGTCGTCTTCCAGAACCACGACCGGCACGCCACGCTGGCTCTGACCGTCGACGCCTCCGGAATTCCGCATGCGGTGCTCACCGCCCGGGAAGCGGGTACCGACACTCGCCTCGCGGCGGTCGCCGTGACGGACGACGAGGTCGTCCTCGCGGTGGACAGCGACGAGTCCGGCTACACGTTCTACGTCAAGGACGGCACCTGGGCGACCCTGGGCAGCATCGAGCGATCCTTCTTCAGCACCGAACGAGCCGGCGGATTCGTCGGCGTGCACCTCGGCCTGTACGGCACGGGCGACGCCGAAGCAGGTCAGGGCGAGGCACTCATACGCTGGTTCGACTACGCGCCCGCCGCTGCGTCCCGGGCAGGACGGGAGGGGACGTGACGACGGGACGGTGAACCGGCGGGAGGAGGAGCGGTGCTGCGCCGCACGACGAGCTCCGGCGTGATCTTCTCGCGCGCCGCCTTCTCCCCGTGCAGCGTCCGCACCAGCAGCTCGATGGCGCTCCTGCCGAGGTGGAGGAAATCCTGCCGCACCGTGGTCAGGGCCGGCACCAGGTAGTCGACCCCCTTCATGTCGTCGAATCCCACCACCGACACGTCCTGCGGCACCTTCACTCCACGCTCCGCGAACGCCGCCAACACCCCCATCGCCATCAGGTCGTTGCCCGCGAAGACCGCTGTCGGCAGACCTGCCTCGTGCGTGCAGAGTTCGTGGGCGAGTCGGAAGCCGCTCTCCGCGGTGAAATCCCCTTCCAGCACGACTCCCTCCGCTCCCGCGGCAGCGAGTTCAGCCTGCCAGCCTTCGACGCGCGCCCGAGCGTCGAAGGTGCGTGGGGGGCCGGAAAGGTGGGCGACGCGCCTGTGCCCGAGGTCGAGGAGGTGCCGAACCGCCAGCCGGGCACCGAGTTCCTGATCGACCTCGACGAAGCTCAGATCGGGGTTGGGGACGCTCCCGGACATCACCACGGCCACCGGCACCTCGAACACGAGGCCCGCCAGCGCCTCCACCACGACACTCCGGTCGGCGACGACCGCGATCGCCTCCACCGACTGGTCGGTGAGCCGCCGCAGGGTCTCCACCAGATCGCCGGTGGTGCTCTCACCCTGCCGGCTCGCCAGGCTCACCCAGTAACCGGCTTCCTTGGCGGCCGTCTCCACGCCGAGCAGGATGCGGGGCAGTTCGAACAGCTCCGACCCGACGATCACCACACCGATCGTCGCCGAACGGCGGCTCTTGAGGGCCCTGGCCACACTGTTGGGGCGATAGCCCAGCTTTCGAATCGCGGCCTCTACTCGGGTCCGGGTCTCCGGCCGCACCGACGGATGATCGTTGATCACCCGGGAAACGGTGATGTGCGAGACGCCTGCCTCCCGTGCCACATCCATCATTCCTGGTGGCCGGTTCATCTCAGTCGTTCCCCTGCCCTCGGCCCGGCGCACGGCGTTGCGCCCACACCGCCGATACTGACACAGGCTTCGGGCCACATCCGCGTGACGGTTCGGCCCACCGGGCAGTCGGCCCGTGCCCCGAAGGACCACGGCCAAGAACGGCTTCGTCGCGTCACGGCAGCCACTGCTCCGGACCGCCGCCCCGCCACTCGATCAGCCCGGACTGCCGCACCCAGTCCTCATCGACGTCCCCCAGGCCCGCGCCACGCAGGAACTCGACGACGTCCAGCAGACCGTACGCCATGCCACGGAACTGATCGCCCACTCGCACCCGCCGTCCGCCGTCCACGGCGGGCCGGTAGATCACGATGGGCTGGGCGTCGGCCATGGCACCAGCGTGCCGTGTGTGGCGGCTCCGCGCATGTGGGGCCGCCGGTGCCCGCGCACACCGGGGACGGCGGGAATGGCGAGGATCCCGAGGGGCTGAGCAGCCGCATCAGCAGGTCGTGGCCCCGACCTCGCGCGCGGCGGCAAGGTAGGCGAGAACCAGTGGCCGTCTGTCGCCCTGAGCCGCGGCCACCGCAAGTCGAGCCGGGGAAATGCCCCGGACCGGTACGGCGATCACCCCGTCCCGGACGACCAGCGGGGCGTTGCCGGTGGCCAGCAGCGCCACTCCCTGGCCGCCGGCGACCGCCTCGTGGGTCTCCTCGGCGCTGGAGACCACCCCGCCGATCCGCGGTCGTCGACCATCGCGGGCGTCCAGGGCGAGCCAGTAGTCCCGCAGCGGTCCGGCCTCCGCCGGGAGGGCGAGGAAGGGCTCCTCCAGCAGGTCGGCGAAGTCCACCTGTCCCTCGGGGTCACGGGCGGCCCGCGCCGCCAGGGGGTGTCCGTCCGGCAGCGCGACCAGCCGGGGCTCGCGGGCCACCACCTCGAACCGGTAACGGTCACCGTCCGGCAGCGGCAGCCAGACGAAGGCGACGTCACTGGATCCGTCCGCCAACCCGGCGCTGGGATCCGCCCAGTTGACCTGACGCAGAACGGGCCGCGCGTCCGGACACCGGGAGACGAGGCGGGTCCGCAGGGCGGGCAGCAGACCGCGCCCCGGGCTGGTGGACATGCCGATCACCAAGGCGCTCCGCTCGGCGGCCTTCGCCTCCTCCACCGCCGCTTCGGCCGTCTCCCAGGCGGCCAGCACCTCGCGGGCGCGGGGCAGCAGGGCTTCCCCCACAGCGGTCAACCGCACGGTCCGCCGGTCACGTTCGAACAGGACCACGCCGAGTTGCTTCTCCAGCATCCGTATCTGCTTGCTCAGCGCGGGCTGGGAGACGAACAGCCGCTCGGCGGCACGGGTGAAGCTCAACTCCTCGGCGACCGCGGTGAAGTAGCGAAGATCGCGCCCATGTACATCCATAACCCATGGCTATCACGGCGTGTCTTGGACGTCGTCCGCGCTCCGCCGGAAGGATGGGACCTGTCGACGGGGAAGTCCCGAACGGCAGTTGACGAGGGAGACACAGATGAGCGGCAACGCCAAGGTCTGGCTGGTCACCGGCGCGAGCAGCGGTTTCGGGCGGGCCATCGCGGAGGCCGCGGTCGCCGCCGGTGACACGGTGGTGGCGACGGCGCGGCGGACAGAGTCGCTGGACGACCTGGTCGCCGCATACCCGGACCGGGTGGACGCGGTCAGCCTGGACGTCACTGACGGCGCGCGGATCGACGCGGTGGCCGCCGACGTCCTGGCCCGTTACGGCAGGGTGGACGTGCTGGTGAACAACGCCGGCCGTACCCAGGTGGGAGCGTTCGAGGAGACAACCGACCGGGAGCTGCGCGACCTGTTCGAGCTGCACGTGTTCGGTCCGGCGCGGCTGACCCGGGCGCTGCTGCCGCAGATGCGGGAGCGGGGCAGTGGATCGGTGGTGAACATCAGCAGCCTCGGCGGGCAGCTGTCCTTCGCCGGGTTCTCCGCGTACAGCGCGACCAAGGCGGCGCTGGAGCAGTTGTCGGAGGGCTTGGCCGACGAAGTGGCACCGTTCGGTGTCAAGGTGCTGATCGTGGAACCCGGCGCGTTCCGAACCAACCTGTTCGGCAAGGGAGCCGCGTACTTCTCCGCCGAGAACCCGGTGTACGCGGAGAAGGTCGGCGCGACCCGGCAGTTGGTACGGGACGGCGCCGGCAGCCAGCCCGGCGACCCGGCGAAGGCCGCGGCGGCGATCCTGCTGGCTCTGGACGCCGAGAGGACCCCGCTCCGTCTCGCCCTCGGCAACGACGCGGTCGACGCCCTGACCGGGCACCTGGACTCCGTGCGAGCCGAGCTCGCCGAGTGGGAGAAGGTCTCCCGGGGGACGGACTTCGCTTCGGAATGACAGCCGACGGGGTGGCAGCCGAGCAGGGAGGGGGTTGTCCGTGCGGGGTGGTCGTTCCGAGGTGCGTTCCGGGGCGCCGCGCGGTGGAATGGGGGGATGCAGCACCGGAAGTCGGGCGTAATCCGCGGTGTGCCGCTCGTTGCCTACAGTGTGAAGGCCGTACGCGCACGTCGCCCGGCCCGGAGCCGGACCCCGAGAGGAAGCCCTGCGATGAACCACCAGACGGTGCGCGGCGTGATGAGCAACGCGGTCGTCCGTGTCCAGGCCAGAACCCCGTTCAAGGAGATCGCGCACCTGCTGCTGGAGTACGACATCACGGCGGTGCCCGTCGTGGACGCGGAGGACCGCCCGGTGGGCGTGGTGTCGGAGGCTGATCTGCTGCACAAGATGTGGGGCGGGCAGGAGGGCACCGCCCCGGCCTCGGGCGTACGGCCCACCAAGGCATGGGCCACCGACGCGGCCGGGCTGATGACCTCACCCGCCGTCTGTGCGGGCGAGGACTGGAGTGTCGTCGACGCCGCCCGTGTCATGGCTCAGCACGGCATCAAGCGGTTGCCCGTGGTCGATGAGGGCCGGCGGTTGATCGGTGTGGTGAGCCGGAGTGACCTGCTGCGGATCTTCGTGCGGACGGACCAGGCGATCCGTACCGAGATCGTCGAGGAGGTACTGGTCAGGAGTCTCGGCCTGGCTCCCTCCGCCGTGCATGTGGACGTGGCGCACGGTCAGGTGGTGCTCAGCGGGCGGCTGTCACCGGAAGTTTCGGTGCCCGCCCTGGAGGAGCTGTGCAGGAACGTCGACGGTGTGGTGGCCGTGGAGTTCAGACCGGTCCAGGAGACCGATGCCGACGACCCGGTACACCAGATCCCCGGATGACGTGTGCGGTGCGGCCACCCCATGGCGCATACCGCAGGGGCCGTTCCTCGCGTCGTGTTGCGCGGAACGGACCCAGCTGCCCACCTTCTACAAGGACTTCCCGACCGACGTGTCCCCGCTCACCCGCCAGCACCGCGCCGAC